>JBCCJE010000480.1:0-4922 GCA_039027925.1 Bacteroidota bacterium | reverse complement strand
TTGGAGTTCAAATTTGTTTTCCCCATAATATTTGACAAAATTTTTTTTGCTTCGACAAAAATAAATCAATCTGATCGGCAGAAACGACCGTATGACCAAGTGTAAACGTATTACCTTGATCATCTCCGATAGCGACAGACCAGTCAACATCTGAGACTGCTCCGAATTGATTAGTCCATACTCTATTGACTAATGTCTGAGAAAAAGCAGAAACTTGAGAAACCAGGCATGCTAAAATCAATAATACAAATCGGAATGGAGGAGATTTAGATACTAAGGGGGTATTGTTCATAACTTGAGAGTTTTGAAAGTGAAAGAATCAATTACAAAAAAGTTTATTGTTTGAGCATACCAAAGTTAATTAATTTCACCACACTTTATATAAAATCATCTTCTATTTATTACCAAAAGTCAGATTTGTCATTTACTCACTAGCCGTAAAATATCTTTTTTCACAAAGAAGATTATCCAAAATTATCTCTCCTTTTTAAATAATAATTTTCCTGTGCACGCACACAGAAAAATTTAATTATATTTAGCCTCGCATTCCTTACTTTCCAAAATCAAAAAAACATCCATGAAAAAGCTATTATTCCTTCTTCTATCTGCTTTCCCTTTATTGCTTTTTTCTCAACAACCAACCGACTGGGTTGATCCATTTATTGGCACTTCCAACTACGGGGCTACCAATCCCGGGGCAGTTATGCCCGCAGGAATGGTTTCCGTTGTTCCCTTCAATGTAGCTTACAAAAAAGGAGCAGAAAATAAATTTGAAAAAGATAGTGAGTGGCATTCCCGACCTTACGTGTTTGAAAATAAATTTCTAACAGGATACACACATGTCAATTTAAGCGGGGTCGGGTGTCCCGATTTGGGGAGTATTATCCTGATGCCGACTACGGGGGACTTGGAGTTTGATCCCGAACAAAATGGATCAACTTACTCCAACGAAGTAGCCTCACCGGGATATTATTCCAATACTTTAGACAAATACCAAATCAAAACGGAAGTCTCCGCTACTATCCGAACGGGCATCAGTCGTTACACATTTCCCGAAGGGCAAAGTAATATTTTTTTGAATCTTGGCTTGGGATTGACGAACGAAACGGGGGCGATGCTCCAAATCAAATCCGCTACCGAAGTGGAAGGCTACAAACTTTTTGGTACATTCTGTTATCATCCCGAAGATGTACGCCCCGTTTATTTTGTGGCTAAATTTTCCAAACCCGCTAAGGCTTACGGAGCTTGGAAAAAAATGCCCGCCTTCAAAGGAGTGGAGGGTGCGTGGACCAAGTACAATGACAAATACAAACCTTACGAAAACTACCATCACCAAATGGTGGGGGAAAACATTGGAACTTATTTTTCATTCGATACCGAGGCAGGCGAAACGATAGCAGTCAAGGTGGGTATTTCTTACGTCAGCATTGAGAATGCTCGTAAAAATCTTGAAGCCGAACAACCTCATTTTGAATTTGAAAAAACTCGCTCACGGGCCGTCCAAGCGTGGAACGACTTACTCGGAAGGATTAAAGTGAAAGGGGGTACGAAGGAAGATAAGATCATTTTTTACACCGCCCTGTATCACGTTTTGCTGCATCCCAATATCATTCAAGATGTGAACGGCGAATACCCTACGATGGAATCCTACGGCGTAAAAAATACTAATGGAAAAAATCGCTACACCGTTTTTTCGCTTTGGGATACTTACCGAAATGTGCATCCTTTTCTTTCCTTAGTGTACCCTGATCTGCAAATTGATATGGTGCATTCCATGCTAGAGATGTACAAGGAAAGTGGGTGGTTACCGAAATGGGAATTGATGAGTATGGAAACTTCAGTTATGGTGGGTGATCCCGCTACGCCTGTGATTGCCGATACCTACTTGCGGGGGCTGACTGATTTTGATACGGAGTTGGCATTCGAAGCCATGAAAAAATCAGCCACACAACTGGAAAATAACAAACTGCGCCCGGGCATTCAATTTTATGATAAAATGGGATACATCCCCGAAAGTACAGGAAGTGATATTTGGGGCGGAACGGTTTCTACAACTTTGGAATACAATATTTCAGATTGGAACTTAGCACAATTTGCGAATGCTTTAGGGAAAAAGGAAGAGGCCCAATATTTTGAAAAGCGATCTAAATCCTATCGAAAATATTTTGATAAAACAACTGGTATGCTACGACCTATCATGGATGATGGTACTTGGCTAGATCCATTTGATCCCGAAGCTGGAAAGAACTTCGAACCTGTCATCGGATTCGTGGAGGGCAACGCTTGGCAGTACCGGTTTTATGTGCCACACGATATTCAAGGCTTAATGAAGCTGTTGGGTGGATCGCAAAAGTTTGTTGACGAATTGCAAAAATGTTTTGATACCGATAACTACGACATGGCCAATGAACCTGACATCACTTATCCTTTTTTATTCAACTACGTGAAGGGAGAAGAGTGGCGCACCCAAAAAACGGTTCGGGAATTGGTCAAAAAATATTACTTCCAAGCACCCGATGGCATCCCCGGCAATGATGACACGGGGACACTCTCCACGTGGCTAATTTATAGTATGATGGGGTTTTATCCTGATTGTCCTGGCAATACGAATTATACGTTGACCTCTCCAATCTTTGATAAAATAACAATAGACTTGCATCCTGATTTTTATGAGGGAAAACAATTAATCATTGAAACTCAAAATAGCCAAGGAGACAATTATTTGATTGAAAAAATGGAGTGGAACAAAAAGCCACACCAAGGATATTTTATCAATCACCGTGAGCTCGTGAAGGGTGGGACTTTGAAATACTATCTAAAATAAAGTCTTTGATTTCCTCAAAGTTTAGTTATTTTGTAGATCACCGAATGAAAACACAAGTTCATTAACCCCGCTATTTTTATCTTTATTTCAATTTTTATTTCAAAGCTAAATTTTAGATCATGTTAAAAAAGGTTTACGTATTCACCTTGTTATTAGTCAGCGTTAGTTTTTCTATTTCGGCACAAACCGCTAGTCAAAAAATTACCGTAGAAGATATTTGGGAAAAATATGAATTTGTACCTCGCTCTGTTCCCGGTTTTAATTTTCAAAATGATGGCAAACATTATACTCGACTGGAAGACAATAAAGTCCAACAGTACGACCTCACTACGGGACAATTCACCAAAGATATTTTTGACGCTGCGGAAGTATCTAACAATCAAGATTTTAATGGCAAAATTGATGACTACACTTTTAGCAAGGACGAAAGTAAAATACTGATTAAGACTGAAACAGAACCGATCTACCGCAGAAGTACCCGAGCGAACTTTTACGTTTGGGATTTTTCTAACAAAACATTGACAACGGTAGAGCCAATGGGAAAACAACGCTACGCTACTTTCTCCGATGATGCTTCCAAGGTGGCTTTCGTTAGAGGCAATGATCTCTACTACAAGGATTTGATTTCGGGAAAAACCAACAGAATCACAACCGACGGAAAAACCAATCACATCATCAACGGTGCTACCGATTGGGTTTACGAAGAAGAATTTGCCATTGCTAAAGGGTTTGCGTGGTCACCCGATGGCAATAAAATTGCTTTTCTCCGATTTGACGAAAGTGCCGTCAAGGAGTTCACCATGACTCGATACAATAATGACCTATACCCCGAATACGAAACTTTTAAGTATCCAAAAGTCGGAGAAAAAAATGCCGTTGTAACAGTACATCTACATGACTTAAAAACTGGCAAAACGATAAAAGCCAAAACCCGAAGCGAAGAAGATATTTATATCCCTAGAATCAAATGGACTTTAGACGCCAATCAACTTTGCATTTTTAGAATGAACCGACACCAAAACGAATTGGAACTTTTACGCACCGACGCCACAACGGGAGCTACCACCGTCATGCTCAAAGAAAATAACAAATACTACATTGACATCACGGACGATATGACTTTCCTACAGGATGGCAAACACTTTATTTGGACGAGTGAGCGAGACGGTTATAACCATATCTATATGTATGAACTGAACGGAAAACTCAAGCGTCAGATGACCAAGGGCAACTTCGATGTGACTAACTTTTACGGAGTAGATGAAAAAAGAAAAATGATCTACTACCAAGCTGCGGAAGAATCGCCCTTGGAGCGTCACGTTTATGCAATGAATTTTAAAGGAAAGAAAAAGAAAAAAGTAACGCCCGCCAAGGGAACGCACCGAACACAGTGGAGTAGTAATTTTGATTATTACGTCAACAATCACTCTTCCCTTAACTCCCCCGCTTCCTACACGGTTTACGAAAATGGAGGGAAAAAAGTCAGAGTCATCGAGGACAACGCAGGGATGAAGACCACTCAAAAACAATATGGCTGGAATGATTTTGAGTTCCTAAAAATTCCAAATGCCAACGGAGATGAACTCCACGCTTGGATGCTCAAGCCAGCCGACTTTGACCCTAGTAAAAAATATCCAGTATTTATGTATGTCTATGGCGGGCCGGGCAGCCAAACGGTAACCAATGCTTGGGGAGGATTTAATAATTGGTGGTACCAAATGTTGGCGCAAAATGGATACATCGTCGTAAGTGTGGATAATACCGGAACGGGGGCAAGGGGTCAAGAATTTAAAAAGAAAACTTACCTCCAGCTAGGAAAATACGAAACGATGGATCAAATAGATGCAGCTAAATATTTGGGTAACCAACCCTACGTGGATGCTAGTCGAATTGGTATATTCGGATGGAGTTACGGTGGCTATATGTCTTCGCTTTGTTTGTTCAAGGGGGCTGATGTTTTCAAATCTGCTATTGCTGTTGCGCCCGTCACCAACTGGAAATGGTACGATACCATCTATACCGAACGGTACATGCGAACGGAAAAAGAAAATGCGAGCGGCTACCAAGATAATTCACCCGTCAACTTCACGGACATGAT
>JBCCJE010000479.1:0-4924 GCA_039027925.1 Bacteroidota bacterium | reverse complement strand
TTTACATTTTCTACTTGTTCTTTTTCCTTTCTGCTGCGTTGAAAAGCCTCGCCGATGCCCCGCATCGCCTACGTTTTTCGCCTTGCATAAAGAAAAAATAACTGCGCATAAAATGTAAATTTATTAATGCACCATTCCTAATGAAAAATGAATGATCAGACTGTACCTCGTCACTTATCCAACCAATTCTTAAAATTACCGACCCGCTCACGGCTCACGATTACTTCGGCGTTTGGGGCGGGGAGTAGCTGCAACTTCAGTCGGCTATTGAAGTAGGTGTTGATTTTTTTGATGGCAGAAAGTTTAGTGATATATTTCCTATTGATTCTAAAAAAGGCATCTGGATCAAGGCAGTCTTCTAGCTGATCTAAGGTGTAGTCTAAGATGTGGCGCTTACCGTTGTTGTTTTGGGCACAGACGACTTTATCTTCTGAATAGAAATAGGCAATGTCGTTGATGGGGACGTAGGAAAACTGCTGCCCCGTTTTGACTAAAAATCTTTCCTTGTATTTTTTCTTTTGAATATTTTGAATGAGTTGATAAATAGCCGATTGGTCATACTGCTGCGGCTGGTGGTAAATCTGTTCGTATTTGGTGAGTGCTTTTTTTAACTCGTCGGGATCAATGGGTTTTAGTAAATAGTCCACACTGTTCACCTTGAAGGCCTTGAGGGTATATTGATCGTACGCCGTAGTGAAGATGACTGGCGATTTGATAATCGTTTGTTGGAAAATGTCAAAACTCAAACCGTCCGCCAACTGAATATCCATAAAAATCAGATCGGGCTGCTCGAAATGGTTTAACCATTTTACGGATGCTTCTACACTATCAATGACCTCCACAATGTCGGCGTGCGGAGCAGCTTTTTGAATCAACTTAGTGAGTCGGAGTGCCGCTGGTCGTTCGTCTTCGATGATGAGTGTTTTCATGTCTCAACTGATTTTAAGATTTTTCCCTCCTCGCCCTCGTTGGTGATGGTTTGCCCTACCAAGGGCAATGCTACTAAAAATGAATTGGGCGTAACGATGACATCCACCTCTTTATCCGTAAAAAACTGATAGCGATTTTTGATGTTTTGTAATCCCATCTTGGTAGAGGAAATCACTTGATTTTTTTTCTGCAAATTATTTTTGATAATCAATTTATTTTTTTCCACAAATACCTTAATCGTGAGCGGGCGTTGGGTGGAGATGATGTTGTGCTTAATGGCATTTTCGAAAAGTATTTGCAAAGAAAGCGGAACTATTTTGCTTTGGTAATATTCCTGAGGAATGTGGATATCAATATCCAAGTTTTCGCCAAATCTTTCTTTCAGGAGAAAAACGTAAGCATTCAAAAATTCCAACTCTTCACTAATACGGATTATTTTTTTATCACGGATTTCTAAAATATACCGATAAACTTTCGAGAGCTTTTGGACAAAATTAACTGCCTTGTCAGGATCTTCAGGAATCAGATAAGTCAGCGTGTTCAGGCTATTAAACAAAAAGTGCGGGTTAACTTGGTTTTTTAATCCTTCGAGTTGGCTTCTGATATTTTCTTTTTGGAGTAGTTCTTTTTCTTGAATGGATTTCTGCAGTTTCGTGTAAAAAATAATGCTTTCATAGATGGCCCACATCATAAAAATAGCCATAAAACTTCCCAACATTTCGGGCAGATTTCTGGGTTTTCCCTCGTAGAGATGAGGAACAATTTTTCCTAAAATCATCCCTAGTCCATATTTGACCACAAAATATCCAATAAGCATCAAACCAAACTGTGTGAATATTCGCTGCCAAACTTGCTTGGAACTCGGATACCGCTCGATAAAGTACGCAGTAACGTACCTAAAAATGATCCAATACACCGCAGTATGAATGACGCCTATCGTAGCACAATGGTAAAAAAACTCCGAAGGATTATCGGAGAATTGATTGGGAAACATGATGACATTAATGATAAATGCTACAATGGGAATCCCCGCCAGCATGAGCCATCTATCGTTAAATCCTAGTTTGTTTCTTACGTACGCCATAAGGTAAATTTACGAGTTGAGTTGATTTTTAATCCTTCTTCACGAAGTTAGGAATAGAAATTTAGAAAAAAAAGGATGAATCATCCGCTAAACTGATTCATCCTTGTACAAACTATTTAGTTATAAAACCGTAAGCCTTTTGGCTGTTATTTCGCTTACATATGTTCATCAATTTCGTAAGAAATGATGGGCTATCCAATGACAAAATGACGAGTTGTAATATTCACAGGATGAATTGAGAGAAAAGAAAATCAAATTGCAGTAGGTAGGTAGGAGTATTAGGCTTCCGTAAATGTCTTGTTTTGAGTCAGTTGGCCAAGGCTTCGTATAGCCAGTTGGCAAGTGCCTGCCGATTATCTCGCATGAATCTGCGTTGATCGTCTTTATTTCTAATATTTCCCAACTCAATGTAAACAGATTTCCCCTTGGTCTCCCGCAGCATGTGTAAATCTCTCGCCTTGATGTAACCGCTGTACTGCCCATTTTTTCGGTAGCGCTTATACTTTTGTGCCAGCTTATTTTTGATTTTTGTAGCTAACTTAAAGCTAGGCTCGCTGTTGGGATAATGATAAAAGAAAACATCTGCCCGCTGACCTACGGCTCTCGAATCAATATGCAAAATGATGGTCGTTTGGTTTTCATCTTTTACGCCGATCTTTTGGTATTTACCGAAGAGGTGATTCACAGCGTTGGAGCGTTGAAATAATCTTTGTTTCTGGGAGAGAGGGATGGCGTAATCTCCCCAGCAGTATTCATCTACGTCGCACTTTAGGAGATTTTCATCGCGGATACCATCATCGGGATCGCGAGTAATCATGTAGGCAACTGCACCATTGGCTATCAAATTGCGGGTGAGCCGTAGGGCAATATCGTAGGCGTATTCGTCTTCACACATCTGTGTCTTTCCCCTTTTGCCAACTGCCCCCGAATCGGGACCACCGTGACCACTTACGACGTAGAAAACTTTTCCGCTGAGTTTATTGCTCGTAAGGGGTACGTGAGCATATTTTTTTCCAAAGATGCTAAACTTCCTTGCGCCAGCGATTTTTTTCTCTACCTTCCTTGCTTTTTGAAAAACCATCGCATCGCCTTCGCTCAATTTTTTATCCAAACAATTCAATTCGTGGAAGGGCACCCAAAGGATTCCGCTGCCCAGTATGGTTTTTCTTCTCAAATCATTTTCGAGCAAAAATTCATTGTACTGTTTGATGCGAACGGCTTGTGACCACGAATCCAAACCAACTGTGGATCGGATACTTTTACCATCATAGTCGTAAATAAACACAGGAATCTTGTATTTTTTCCCCGCCTTGATTTTTGACTCCTCCGATGTTTGGTTGAGCTTATGGAATTGGTCAATGTTACACCTGAACTCATGGAGTTGGTATCTCGCCAGTAGCGTAGGAATATTATCCCCTGCGAGTGCTACCACTTGGTGGAACTTAGGCTTTTGATCTGCCGAAATAAAAGACGAAGAAAAGATAAAAGTGATTAGAAGAAAGACGAAGTTTCTCATGTTTTTTTAGTGTTTGACATAGTTTTTCAAGTGGTCATTAATCTTGATAAAAGGATAGGGATCAGATGGTGGTATGAGTAATGTCAGGTGGTGCAAATATAAAATTTCCGTAGGACTACTGCAAATACCTAAATGGAGGTGATTTTTGAAAATTGAGATTTCCTCTTCTGCTTAAAAAACGCTACTTTATTGCTATCTTGTTTTAAACATACGAAAACAATGTCTGAGAAAAAATCAAAAAAAGAAGTCCATCAGCCCGACGATCGCCTATTCAAAGTAGTGATGAGAAAAAAGGAAGGGGCTGCTGAATATCTAAAAACGCACTACTCCGAGCTAGCAGAATTGTTAGATTTAGAGACGCTGACCATACAGCCTGAAAAAGAATACATTCCTGATTTTAGATCTTTCGATTCTGATATTTCCTACAAATGCCAATTTAAAAACAGCGACCAAAAAGTTAACATCAACTTTATTTGGGAAAACAAATCCAGCCCCGAAAGCCACGTTTCCATACAGTTAGGACTCTACTTATTTTTGCGATATTATGATATGGTGAACAATAATGACAAAAAACTAGAACCTATCATCCCTTTGATTTTTTATAATGGAGCGGAAGATTGGATACCCAAGCGAGTTAGTGAATTGTTTGAAGATCATCCATTTTTTGATTTTTTTCAGTCCTATCTACCTGACTATAATTTTCATTTTACCAATATCAGAGAAGTACCCGAATCAGAGTTGTTAAAAATTGAGATGGCGTTTTTCAAAAGTGCCATGATTGCGATGGCTAACAAGCATAACTACAATTTGTTAATCCAGAAACTTTCCATTATTTTTGATTTGGATGATGATGATAATACTATCTCGATAGGCAAATACGTTTTCGGAATTTACGAAAGACTGCCCGAACAAGTAAAAAAAGATGTTGCACAACTTGATTACAAAACTAAATCTAAAATTATGAGTACGTTAGAAATGTTGAAAGAAGAAGGCAGAGTCGAAGGTAGAGTCAAAGGTAGAGTCGAAGGAAAAGACCTAGTAATAAATGTAGTTAAATTACTGAATGAAGGTAAAAGTGTAAAGGAAACGGCTACTATACTTGGAATAGAAGAGAAAGATGTACTAGAAATAAAGACCCGCCTGAATATGTAAAACCTTAAGCCTTTGAAAGCAACGAAAGCTGCAAAATCTAACGAAGGGATTTTGCAGCTTTTATTATTCTACGGATATAGGTTGATTTTTAGAATTGAGACACCATTCTTTCCAAAAAATATTACATTCTTCCTATCTCGTTTTTTCTAAAACATACACAAAAAATGTCTGAGAAAAAATCCAAGAAGGAAGTTCATCAGCCCGACGACCGTCTCTTCAAAGTAGTCATGAGAAAAAAGGAG
>JBCCJE010000478.1:0-4925 GCA_039027925.1 Bacteroidota bacterium | reverse complement strand
GAAAAAAACGACGTAGTCAAAGCAACCATCGTAAGGGATGAGACGCTTTATCTCAAACAACGGCTAGCACTACTGACCGAAAATGGATTGATGGGATTTGGAATTGTGCTGGTTTTGTTGGCGTGTTTTTTACATTGGCGGTTAGCATTTTGGGTAGCGCTTTCCATTCCCATTTCGTTTGCGGGCATGTTTTTTTGCGCTATGGCGGTAGGCGCTACGATCAATATTATTTCGTTGTTTGCCATGATCTTGGTCATTGGGATTTTGGTGGACGATGGGATTGTGGTGAGCGAAAGTATTTACCAAGAATACGAGCGGGGACTAAATCCGACCGAAGCGGCCATCAAGGGTACGTTGAGGGTGTTCCCGGCGGTGTTCGGAGCGATCCTTACCACCTGTATTGCTTTCGGAGGGTTCTATTTTATTTCGGGTCGCTTCGGTGAGTTTTTTGGGGAAATGAGCACCATCGTGATTTTCTCGCTGATCTTTTCGTTGGTTGAGGCTGCATTTATTTTACCTGCCCACATTTCGCATTCTAAAGCGCTGAATCGAGATAAGAAAAAAGGAAGAGTACTCCAATTTTTTGAAGGCATCATGAATTGGATTCGGGATCGAGTTTATACTCCTGCCTTAGATTTTTCTCTCAACAACAAAGGCATCATCATTGCTTCGCTCGTTGCGCTATTTATGGCTACCATTGGTGCTATCCAAGGTGGTATCATTCAGGCTACTTTTTTTCCCAACATCGAATTTGATAACAGTATAGTTACATTAGAGCTGCCCTCGGGCACCAACGAAAGGATTACGGATCGTTGGATGGATAAAATTGAGGAATCCATCTACGCCGTCAACGAAGACTTGAAAAAACAATACTTTGACGGAGAAAAAGATTTCGTAGTGAAAGTCACCCGTAACTCCGGCCCCAAAAGTAACCAAGGAAATATCGGGATCGTATTTTTGGACGCCGAGTCGAGGGAGGACGTCGTGACGGTAAGCGATATGAATAAAATGATTCGGAAAAAAATAGGGCCTATTCCCGATGCCGAAACCTTTACCATTGGTAGTGTGGGGGCATTCGGAAAACCCGTTTCGCTAACCCTCGTAGGTGACAATCTGAAAGAATTAGATACCGCTACCGAAGCGTTAAAAGATTCCCTACGGCGATTGGAAGAACTAACCGACATCGGAGATGATAACCAAGAAGGCCTACGAGAAGTCAACATCAAGCTCAACGAAAAAGCCCACTATCTAGGCCTTAATCTCCAGGAGGTAGTCAGCCAAGTACGTGCTGGTTTTTTTGGTACAGAAATACAACGCTTACAGCGGGGTAGAGACGAGGTCAGGGTGTGGGTACGCTACCAAAGAGAGGAACGCAACAACGTTCAGCAACTAAAAGATATGCGTATCCGATTTGCGGACGGCAGGGAATTTCCCCTTGCGGAAATTGCTGATTTCGAAATAGAACGCGGGGTCATCTCCATCAAGCACATCAGCGGAAAAAGGGGAATCACCGTGGACGCAGAATTGTCCACTACCGATGCTTCCGCCCAAGCTATCAATGCCAATATCACAGGTGATATTTTACCCCAAATCTTAGAACGACATCCTACGGTATCCTTCACGCAGGAAGGTGAAGCTAGGGAGAGTGCGAAATCGTTCGAATCAATGGGACCAGTTTTTACCATTTCATTTTTAATTATGTTTTTCGTGATTGCGTTGACCTTCAGATCCGTTGGTCAGACCATTGCGGTAGCCATCATCATTCCCTTCGGATTTATCGGAGTGGGCTTTGGACATTGGCTCATGGGATTCCAACTGAGTATGTCTTCCTACTTGGGTATCTTCGCTTTGATCGGCGTTTTGGTCAATGATACTTTAGTTTTTATCACTACGTATAATCAACTGATTGCCAGCGGAAAAGAACAATTGGAGGCAGTACGAGAAGCTGGTATTTCGAGATTTAGACCTATCGTGCTAACCACCTTGACCACGGTGGCAGGACTAACGCCTTTGCTTTTTGAGAAAAGTGTACAAGCGCAATTTTTGATACCGATGGCGATTTCGGTTGCTTTCGGTTTGATTGTCGCTACCGTAATTATATTGTTATTACTCCCCGTACTGTTGATGATTATGAATAGAATTAGGGTGTACGGACTGTACGTTTGGGAAGGTGAAAAGCTAGCACCCGAGTTGGTAGAGCCCGCCGTGATTGGTCGGAAAAGTAACTATCTCGTATGGGCAGTAAGTGCTTTGTTATTATTGGGGGTATTCGTTGCGGTGGTGTTCTTGACGATACAACTAACGGGATTTTTGTTTTAAAAAAAATGATAAATGATATGGATAAAATGATGAAGATAAACACTTCCCTATTTGTTATTTTTACTTTTGTAAATGTATTGTTTGCGCAAGAGGATTTGACACTCTCCCAAGCGATTGAGATGGGCTTGAAAAATAATTATCAAATCCAAATTGCGGAACGTAACATTGATATTGCAAAAAATAATAACACCCTAAAAGCAGCAGGACGTCATCCTACTATCAATGTTGACTTGACGAATAACAATAATTTTACGGGACAAAATAATCCCGCTTCTTTCTTGCAAGAGTTCAATTCTTTGAGTGGTGGTTTGACGGGAAGTTTGAGCGGGGCGTACACCCTTTTTGATGGGTACAGCGTGAGAATCAACAAGAGAAGATTCGAAGCCCTAGAGCGACAAAGTGAAGGCAACGCAAAGATTGCCATCGAACAAACTATTCAGTCCATCATCCTAGCCTACTACAATGCTCAAATCCAAAAAGAGAACATCAACACGATCAAAGAACTACTAAAATTGTCCAAGGATCGCATTGATTACCAGCGAGTTAGATCAGATTTTGGGCAGGGTGGAAGGTTTGATTTATTGCAAAGCGAGGATGCCTACTTCAACGACTCGACCACTTTTCTGATTCAACAAAATAGCTACGACATAGCGTTGCAAAATCTATCACTAGCAATGGGCATTGACGATCCCAATGTCAGATATGTCCCTACTGATCCGCTGACCTACGATGATACCAATTACCAATTTGAAGCACTCCGCCAAAAGATGCTAGACGCTAATCCTAACCTGCAAAATCTTTACGTAGCCAGGAGTTTAGCTTCTATCGAAACGGAGTCGGTAGAGCGATTGATGAAGCCCACGGTACAACTGAACGGTGGGATGAGTTACGGAATTTCGACCGCACGAGTAAACATCATCCAACCCTCTACCTTCGAGGTGGACAATCCCAACACTCAACAAAACTACAACTTCTTCGTCAACCTCTCCGCTAACTATCCTATCTACGACGGGGGGAATCGCCGACGAAATATTGATAATGCCAAAATCCAAGAAATGATTGCTGATCTCAATATCGAGGAGTTAAAGCGAAACCTATCGGCTCAACTTAACAATACACTTGCAAATTATAAAAATCAAGTGCAGTTAATCAAATTAACGGAGGATCGAGTAGCCAACGCCAAGGAAAATCTGACCATTGCGGAGGAGCGATTCAAGGGAGCGCAGATCAATTCTTTTGATTATCGCAGTATTCAGTTGAGCTACCTGAACGCCGTACAATCCTACCTACAAGCTATTTTTAATGTAAAAAATACGGAGACGGAGTTGATTCGATTGACGGGAGGATTGGTGCGGTAGTGCTTAATTGTACAGACGTTTTTTAAAATTGGTAAGGTCATACAAGTTTTAACTCCATGAAGTTGAGTCTGGAGAAATGCCAAATATTGTTAAGGAAGAGAGGGTTGACTATAACTGTTAAAAATTTAATAGTAAAATCCTCCCGTAGCTAGAACTGATCAACCCTACCTTCAAAAAGAAGAGACTAAATACCTGAACTCACACCAATAAAAATAATGCAAAACGAACTACACCGTATTGAAATTCCCCTAGGCATCATGTTCCAAACTGTCAACTGCTACCTCATCTCCGGAGCGCAATTGACCCTAATTGATTGCGGACTCTACACAGCAAACAATTGGAATTTATTTCAAGAAAAAATCAAAGCACTCGGCTACCGCGTTTCGGACATTGAGCAAGTCATCATTACCCACGAGCATCGAGATCATACTGGACTGCTTCCCGAAATTATGGATAACTCTGATGCCATCGTGCGAGCACCCAAAGCAATTAAAGGTTGGTTTTTTCGACCCGATGAAATGAAGGAAAGGGAAGGAAGGTTCAATCGAACCCTCTTTCGTACCATAGGTTTTCCCGAAGCAAAAAAAGTGCTACTCGATCAGTTTTACAAGTCTGTCAAATTGGGAAGAAAAATCAATGATCGGAGTCGCTTTTCTTTTTTCGAAGAAGGAGATAAGTTGAAGATTGGCAATACAGATTGGGAAGTGCTGAATACTCCGGGACATTGCCCGAATCAGCACGTTTTTTTACAAAAAGCACAACGGCGTATTTTTGGAAGTGATATGTTATTGCCGCTTGCGCCCATGCCTATCATTTCTGAACATCCTGATAAACCCGGCGAGCCCACCAAGTCTTTAAATGACTTAATCGCTTCTTTTGCCAGACTAAAAGTATTCGAAATAGCAACCGTTTACCCCGGTCACGGAGCGGTTTTTCAACAGGCCAACCAAATGATTGATAAGCAGTTGGCTAGGATCAAGATGCGAAAACAAGAATGCTTCGAAGCGATTCGGGAAGGTTTTGTGACACCCTATCAAATCAATCGAAAGATGTATCCCTACCAGCAGATACCACCAGATTTTAGTGGGTTGTTTATGATTTTGGGTTACCTTGATTTGTTGGAGGAGGAAGGAAAAATCACAAGGCGCTACGATGAGGAAGGGGTGGTGCATTTTCGGGTTGATGGATAGTATTCAAAACTTTTAAACATGGAATTAGTAGCACTTTAGAAATACATAATTGTTCCTG
>JBCCJE010000477.1:0-4930 GCA_039027925.1 Bacteroidota bacterium | reverse complement strand
GCTCTCTGTGTCTCTACATCCTACCAAGGTCTCGTCCCTCTGGCACTTTTGAGATCAGTAAGGTTTTGAGACACCCCAGAGACCACCAGAGGTGCGGCATATCGGTAGAATATAACAATTCATTTACAAACCGTCAAAGTCCCAGAGGGACGACACCTGCCTACCTACCAGCAGTATCAACTTTTGTATTATAATCATCAATGCTACTACCCCTTCGGGATTTAACAATATTGAGGACTACCGAACCTGGATTAACGCTCCACCCGCCTAGCATAAATATCCCCAGAAAACAGATGATTGCCATGTCGGCGAATACTTTCTAACAATACATCTGCATCTTGCCATTTTTCGAATTGCATTTGGTACGCATCTTCTACCGACCAGTTGAATGTATAATTTCCCAGAGATTTTAAATATTTTAAACAGGCCACTCTCCTTTTTTGCATAGAGGACAAAAATTCGAAGGACAGTGTAGGAATAGGATGCGATAGTCCTTCTAGTACACTGCACTCATATCCTTCCACATCAATTTTACAAAAATGAGGTACGCCGTGTTGTTCGATCAATTGATCCAAAGTAGTAACCTCCACCTCGATGGTTTCATCCCAAGTGACGGAAGCATTCGAAGCATCTCGTAATGCTGTTCTCCATTGATCTCCCGATAAGGTACTCACCGTAGGATAGAGATGACTGATGTGCAAGTCCATTTTTCCTACTTGCTTTCCAGCAGCCTTGGGAAGTATGGTGACATTTCGTTTTTTCCCAAAATGCTTATTGAGATATTTATAACAAAGTGGTTGCGGATCTAAGGCGACGATGTGGGTGTTCATAGCTAGCCAAGCGTCAATCCTATTGCCGAGGTGTGCGCCGATATCAAAACAAAGTGTACCCGTAGGAATGAGAGGTTTATAAAAACGAATTAATTTTCTCCGAAGGAAAGGATTCCAAAGTTGGATAGCCTGCGAACGCAGCATACCAAACTGCTGCTCCAATCGCGCAATTGGTGTTTTCATGGTAAGTGTATGTTTGTTTAATCCCCAATTAAGATATAGATAACAATGTACTTACAGCCCACTTGGCTATCTATATATTTATAAAAATGTAGAGGAAATAAATGTTTGTTTAATCAGATTTCAAATTACTAAATATTTTGGAAAACCACTAATTAGGGAAATTTTCCATTTGTCGAACTTTCCTCTTGTCATATCGAAGAAAGGGGAAGTGAAGTGTTAAAAAAATTAACATTGTGGTATCGAAAAAATATAGTCGTTTCTAAGTGACTGATAATCAATGGCTTAGTAACAATATATAAAGCTAAATATTTTTTAATTGAAAATGAAAAATTGAAAATTGAAAACCTGCCTCTACCGACAAGCAGGTGAAAAATTGAAAATGCTTTTCCTGAAACCTCGGGAAAGATTCATAGTAATCTGAGGTTTTGGGGCAGGCATAATTCCCCGAGACTTCGGGGCAAGCGTCATTCTTAATTCATAATTCTTAATCCATAATTTATATTTCATGAAAACCAGAACGTTGAACTTTAATGTGATCAAAGATTCTCTGTTGGGATTGATTACTCAACAAAAAAATCAAGTAGAAGCACATCACCAAAAATTGCTAAAGCAAGCAGAAGCACTCGGCAAGCAAGATGGCTCGCTCAATCTTCCTCGGGTAGAAGACCCACAGCTAAGTCCCCACGAAGGCATGCTAAAACACGAGTACCAAAAACTCATTGCTGAGTTGTGGAAAAAAGGAAAGCCTTACCTCGATGGTCCGCACTTGGAGTACCACACGCAAGCTGACAAAATTGAGGAAATGGAATCGAATGAAAAAGTATTGTTACAAAAAGAATCGGACTTGTTAGAAAAGGAAAAAGTAGAAGGCGACCGATTTTTAGAAAAAGAATTTGACATTGCTAAGTTCGAATTAGAGGAGCACGAAAAAGCAATGAAGCACAATTATTTAGTAGCGAAAAAAGAACTGGAGGAAGTGCAGGTGCGAACGGGCAGGATGACTCCAATCATTCATTTCAAATCTACGATTTTGTACGCGTTGCTTTTAATCGGAATTGGGTTGGCAGAAGTACCCCTAAATTTGCAGATTTTCCAAAAGTTTGGAGAAGCATTTTTTATCACCATCATCATGGCGAGTTCCTTGGCAATTGCCGTGCCCGTGTTGGCACATTTTGCGGGCGTATTCCTCAAGCAGCGTAAAGAGAAAGCAGAGTTTTTATTTTTCTGTATTGCAAGTGTCTTGTTATTTATGATCTTCAATTTTGGGGTGAGTATTTTCAGAGCCTACGTATTGGCAGAAAACATCGGAGAGGAATCGAGCTACGTGAACATCGTGATCTTCACTTGCCTGAATTTAATCCTATTCTTCATCGGCGTACTAGCAGCTTATTTCCGACACGATGAAAGCTACGAATTGGAGCACGCACACGCAAGATTTGTAAAGGAGAAAAAAGCGTACGACAAAAAAAGAGGGAAAATTCAGAACAGAAGAAAAGCCTTGGAAGCTAATCGCAACGCCCGACTACGAGAGCGCAACGAGCAGTACCTTTCTACCAAGAAGTCTATTTTGACAAAGATGACCAATCAACAAGAAAGAGCAACTGCGGTCAGTAAGCGCAACAGCGCGGCTAAGGTGTACGACGAACTGTTGAATGCTTTTGTCGCCCTCGAAGCCATGGTGGATGCTGGCTACAAAACTTCCATTGCAAAGTATCGAGCCGTCAATTTGATGCACCGAGAAAATCATCTTTCTCCCGAAAGTTGGTCTAATGGCATCACAGATTTGGAGTTGCGCTTTGAGCAAAAGACGGAACTTGATCCCAATTAGTAATTAATAGTTAATAATTAATAATGCCTAGTACCCCGAAGTTTCGGGGCAGGCTTAATTCTCAATTCTCAATTCTCAATTCTTAATTCTTAATTCTCAATTCATAACTCTTAATTCTCAACAAATATGAAGCAACTAATTTTTCTTATAACATTAATTTTACTGATTGGATGTACTGGTAATGAGGAAGTTACAAATACCGAATTATTTATCTATTTAGATTATACCGAAGGACAGGACTACGGTGATCTACTAGAAAATGATGTGGACAAATACCTAGAACTGATGAACGTAACCGCCGAGCAGGATCGCAATTTTGGTAAGGTAAGCATCTACCCGCTACACGATGTGGGTTCGAGTATTAGCAAAACTATCAAGCTGAAAAAAGGAAAGTCCAAGCTAGAAGGTAATCGCTACATCCGACAAAAAGAGGTGACCAAATTCAAAACTAAATTGCTTGAAAAGACAATGGAAGTGAACGGCAGATTTGCGGGCAAAGCATTGAAGCATTCCCATATTTTTAATCCCTTGTGCAAAGGGGTTCATAAAATAAACAACTCCAATGCAGATCGTAAAGTCATTGTTATTTACTCCGACATGTTAGAAAATTCTGATCTCGCTAACTTTCACGCAGGGAAGTTCAGCTACCAAAAGCTCAAGGAAAATTTTGATGGATCGTGCGATTTTGAAGATTTATCGGATTGCGAAATCTACATCGTACATCCCATTGACAAGCACAATGATAACAAAATACGAAGGGCCGAAAATTTTTGGGCAAAGTATTTTACAGAAAAAGGACTAGATAGTGATTTATGGCATTTTGATACCAGCATTGACATCTAATCCACTAAGCACCTTGTCATTATAATTGTCATTGTCATTATAATTGCTATTGTCATTGTCATTGTACATTGAAATTATCATTGGTGATTTTCTTTTAAGAACCGTTTTTCGTACCCTTTTAAGTGCGTCCCGCAGTTTGTCGTGGCGCACTTTTTTGTTTTTCAAAAAAAAGAGTGATGGGTTGAATTAGAATAGATATTTTCCAACAGAAAAGCGTTAGGTACTAACTCTGCGGAACAAAACTGATGGAGCACCTACCGAAAAATCTGCCCTATGTTTATAACTTTTTTGGATAAAAAGGCAACAAAAAACTACGATGTATTCACAAAAAGTTTACCTTTGGGGACTTAATCAACTAAAAGTTTATTTAAAAAATGAATAGCGTCGTCACCCAAAGATTCATCAAATGCCACAACCAACTCAAAGAAGAAAAGCGAGTAAAGAGTAGCAGACAGTTTGCCCTTTCCCTGGATTATTTGCCGCAAAGCCTGAGCGAAATCCTCAAAGGTAGGCGGGATGTCACAATCGAACTGCTGCGAAAAGCAATTGAAAAATACCAGATGAATCCTGTCTATATTTACACAGGAGATGGGCCGATGTTTATGACGGAAGAAGACCACAAATCATTCAGGGTGCTCACCATCGTAACCAATGGACAAGACGACGAGAGGATTGTACACGTGCCCATCCCAGCGCAAGCAGGGTATGCGGGTGAGATGGCGAGTCCAACTTTTATTCAAGACCTGCCGAGTTTTTCTTTGCCCGATTATAAATATAAGGTGGGGACACACCGTAGTTTTGACGTAGCGGGAGATAGCATGGAACCCACCTTGTTCGAAGGCGATAAAGTAGTCTGTAGTTTTTTAGAACCGACCCTTTGGGAAAATTCCATCAAGGATAATTATGTGTACGTGATCGTCACACGGGGAGACATTGTAGTGAAGCGAGTTTTTAATCAGCTAAAAACAGCAAAAGGATTAGAGCTGCATTCTGATAATAACTTCTACGAACCCTACCACGTGCCCATCGGAGATATTCGGGAAGTGTGGTACGTACGTGCCAAGATCAGCCCATTTCTTCCCTCGCCCTCCAATATTCAAAATATTGTCAGGGAGGAAGTTCGCCAACTTCAATCCATCATCAATAAGCAAAACCATTTGATCTATAATCTTAACGAAACCATCGAAAAGTTAATTAAGCAAAATTCCTGATCTGTACATTTAGATATTATTTCACCTAAAATTTT
>JBCCJE010000476.1:0-4931 GCA_039027925.1 Bacteroidota bacterium | reverse complement strand
CAATAGAAAAGAATAAATCATCCAATTTGGCTGCTTCTTTTTTCTTTTTTCTTCATAAAAAAATCTAGGCGTAGAAGGACTATGCTACGATTTTTTTATATTGAAAAAAGAAGAAATAATCGACCCAAATTGAACAATTTAGTTTTTCCTATTGCCTTATTTTTTTCTCATGTAAAACTCTACTTTAGTTGCTTCTTCACTTTCTGTGTAAAACAAAGCAGTATTATCCATTTCCCTAACCTCATTGTTATTTTTTTTAAATAAAAAATCAGCCCAACGAATTTGGGTAAATAGAAATAATAACAATATACCTACAAGTAGTTGAATGTACTTTTTTTTCATCTATTTTTTTCTTTTCCTTTCACGTTTCCCATCACGGGGTAATTTCCCATTACCCCGTGAATTAAAAAACTGCGAGGGGAATTTGAAATTACCCCCGCAGACCGTCGCTAAGTTGACGACATTCAATTTCCCATTACCCCGTGAATTAAGACTCGAAAAAACGGAACGGGGAATTTGAAATTACCCGCTCCGGCTCCGACGCTCCCTAAAGCCCTTCCGTAACATCAGGAAATACCAAATAAAACATCAGGTAAGCCATGAGCAAGGTCAGCAGTAAATTAAAAGTTTGCCCCGCCACGTAGAGGATCAAAGGTTTACCACCCGAAAAGTGCGTTTTTAATTCCTTAAAATTAGTGGAAAGACCGATACTCACAAATGCCAAGCAAAACATCCAGCCTCTGACGTTTTTTGAAAGTCCGCCGATCACGCCGTGGTCAATGATGGTGTAGGCGTGATTATCTCCCAAGGCTACGTAGATCAAAGTAAAGCCAACCGACGCACCAAAAAAACCTAAGATAAACCTTGGAAAACGCTTCCATATTTCGCTGATGCCCACGTTGCTGCCGCCTTCTTCTACCTTTGTAGTAAAATAAACCGCTACCCCGAAGGCAATCAATCCGATCATAACATTTTGGATCATCTTGATAGTAGCAGCTACGTACAGTGCACCGTCACCCAAAAATTCGCCAGCAGCTACTACTGCGCCCGTAGCATCAATAGTACCCCCGATCCACGCTCCCCCTAGAATTTCTGGCATTCCGAGCCACTTCACTACGAGCGGCAAAACAATCATCATCACCGAGGTAAATATCATGGACAATCCAATTGCTAAGGTAAGTTCTTCCTTTTTGGCCTTACACGCAGCGGCAGTCGCCACCGCCGCCGAAACACCACAGACTGACATATCAGCAGAGATGACCATATTCAGCGTTTTACTTTTTATCTTCAGGATGTGTTGTCCGAATAGGTAAGTAGAAATGAGTACGATGGGCGTGACCACCCACGCTACAAAAATACCGGGCAGTCCAATTGCTAAAACCTTATTGAACAAGACCTCCGCTCCCAAGAGTACCAGTCCCGTTTTGATAAACCACGAAGTCTGCAAGGCGGGCTTCACCCAGTCAGGTGTGCCGATCGTGTTGCTAATTAGCAATCCCAATACGATGGCCCAAGCGGCGTACCCAATCCCTAGTGCTTTCATATTGGTTTGTGCACCGAACAAATAGGCTACGATAGCTACCAAAAAAACGAACGCAAATCCCTTGGCAAAATCACTTCTTTTTTCCCCTAAAAAATAAATGCCAGGTACAAAAAGTAGGGTTAGTAATCCAAACCATAACAACATCCACACGGGCTTAAAGTTATTGGCAGTTTTTATTTTTTTGCGCAGCCCATTAGAAACATCCCTACCTTTTCTCCAATTGTTGATGGCTGCTTCCGCCTCCAAGTTCAAGGCAGTATTTTTGTATTTGGCTTTAGCGGCATTCACTTGGGCTTCCTTAGCTAGGTCAAGTTGTGTTTTATTTTTTTCTACGGCGTTGGCTAACTGAATGGTGAGTGCTCGTTTGGCAATGCTGTCTTGGTGAGCGGTTTTATAAAAACCATCCAAAGGATTGATATTCCACGAAGAGGGTTTGGCGGTGAGTTTTTTAAAAAATTTCCCAACGGCACTAGAAGAAGATTTTAGATTTTGTTGGGACTCGAAGGCACGATGCCATTCAATGGTTTTAAAAGGTGCTCGCTCAGTTTCTTCTGCTTGAATTGTATCGTATTCCTCGTGCTGTTTTTCAAAATCCTTAGGAGTATTGTCGTAAAATAAGAATAGACCAACTAACAATACGAACGTCGCAATCCAAATGGCCCAATAGTCTTCGTGGTTAAAGTAAAAAGGTGTTTTCTTCATTTCGTAAAATTTAAAAAAACTAATGTACGAAAACTTTGTATCGGGTGTTTATATTTTCAGGGCAGATAGTGGAGCGATCAATAAATAACTAGCAGTTCTCGATTTAATCTTATTCGTGTAAGTTAATTGTTATACTTACCTATCGTAAGGCAGGTGTCGTCCCCGAAACTTTTAGAATAGATAGAACTTAAATTGTGTTTCCAATGTGTCACACCTTTGTTGCTTGGTTGTTTAAAAGAAAGAGAGACATGACACGCTTTTATCAGGTTGAGTATTTCAGCTAAGCAACTACATGTGGTATTTATACTTTTCAAAATATTTGACAAAAGAACAAAAACCCGCTACTTTTGTCCACTTTCTTAATCGCTCTGTTTTAAAATACTTTTAAGATTACCCGAGACTTTGGGAAAAGTCAAATTTCTGATTCAGTATTTAGTTTGTTATAACATTAAAAATACTTACCCGAATACCAGGAATGAAAGCAGCCAAGCTGTTTAATTTATGATACTTTCATTCCTAATTTCTTAACCTTTTTCAAATCAAAAAATGAAGAAAGAAACCATTTCTATCCACGGTGGCTACCAAACAGAACCCACCACTAAATCCGTAGCTGTTCCTATTTACCAAACGGTGGCTTACGAATTTGACGATGCTCAACACGGAGCCGATTTATTTAACCTCGCCGTGCCCGGAAATATTTACAGTCGGATCATGAATCCTACGGTAGGTGTACTCGAAGAAAGAATAGCTGCACTAGAAGGTGGAGTGGCTGCTCTATGTGTGAGTGCAGGAAGTGCCGCCGTTAATTATGCTATTTTGAACATCGCAGAAGCGGGTGATAACATTGTATCTACGCCACAACTTTACGGCGGAACTTACACCTTGTTCGCGCACATGCTCCCCAAGCAAGGGGTGGAAGTTAGATTTGCCGAATCCTCCAATGCTAAGGATATTGCAAAATTAATTGATGATAAAACCAAAGCGGTCTATTGTGAATCCATTGGGAATCCTGCAGGAAATATTACGGACATTGCCAAGTTAGCCAAAGCGGCACACGCCAAGGGCGTTCCTTTAATCGTGGATAATACGGTAGCTAGTCCTGCGCTGATTAACCCTATTGAGTACGGTGCAGACATCGTGATACACTCTTTGACTAAGTACGTTGGAGGTCACGGCACTACGTTGGGTGGCGTGATTGTTGACTCCGGAAAATTTCCTTGGGCGGAACACAAAGAGCGTTTTCCCATGCTGAACACGCCCGAGCCTTCTTACCACGGTGTGGTTTACACCGAGGCATTTGGTCCTGCCGCTTACATTGGCAGAGCACGAACAGTGCCTTTAAGAAATACGGGATCGGCGATGAGCGCCATGGCAGCTTTCCAAATCCTGCAAGGATTGGAGACTTTATCTTTGCGTATGGAAAGACATTGTGACAACGCACTCGCCGTAGCTAAATATTTGGAAGGACACAAATACGTATCGTGGGTAAATTACGGCGGACTAAAAAGTAGTGAGTACTACTCCCTCGCTAAAAAATATACCAACGGAAAACCCTCCTCACTAATGACTTTCGGTATCAAAGGTGGCTACAAAAAAGCGGAAAAGTTTTACAATGCGCTGAACTTATTCAAACGACTCGTCAACATTGGTGATGCTAAATCTCTGGCTTGTCATCCTGCCTCTACTACCCACCGGCAAATGACCGTGAAGGAACAAGCGTCCGCTGGTGTTACTCAGGATCTGTTGCGATTGTGTATCGGCATCGAGCATATTGACGATATAATTGCGGACTTAGATCAGGCCTTCGTAGAAGCTAACAGAAGAAAGAGAAGGAAGTAAAAGACCTGCATTTTCTCGATAAAAAATAAATCCCGAATCATTCAATTGACGATTCGGGATTTTTTGTATTTATATTGTTATAAAAACTAGCAACAGCCACTCCCCGGGGCGCAAGTATTTTGTGGAGCTATCAACTCGGAAAGATTGAAATTGGTTTTTTGCTCGGCAGGCATACATTGATCACTCGCCAAACAATCTGTCATTTTAGTCAGTAGATGAAATTGATTGTCTTTAAATTCCAACCCGTATTTACCGATAGTATCAGACTGATACTCCACTTCGATTTCCGCATCCTGCAGACCAAGTTGATCTTCGGCGATGGCAATGATATTTTTCAGTTTTTGCGGTTGCAATCGGTGATCCACATCATCGGCGTACCACAACTGAAAATTCACTACTTGTTCCCGCCTGACGGTTCCACCGCAATCAATAAAGTGTTTGGTCACTTGACCGACCTCCGTAACGTGGTAATGGCTAGGTACTAATTCGCCATTGGGCAGTATAAAATTTAGCTCCTCTATTTGGTTCAACTTTTCTTTTAGGTTTGATAATTTCATTTTTTGAAAATTTTAGAATTACTTTTATTAAAAGATTGCCTAAAATATGCAAAAAATAATTTATTATCTATTTTTTATTTTGTGTTGGGTGTGGTGGCTACCTATGCTCCCAAATAAATCAAAAATAATTTTAACCTTAGATAAAAATGATGAAAATAACCATCCGAATTGTAGTTGTAATTTTTTTGTTAGGCTGTAATAATTTTTCAATAGCGCAAGATGATTCCGAAAATATGGGATCAAAATACGCCGAAGAGGCTAAGTCCCTTTTTCGCATCGGAGAAGAAAAT
>JBCCJE010000475.1:0-4940 GCA_039027925.1 Bacteroidota bacterium | reverse complement strand
TTATATTAAAAAACGAAAAGGTCATTCGTCGTCACGAACAACCTTTTTTGAAAAGATGAATGTATCTCCTAAGAATATTAGGTATAAAAATTTTTACCTAAGAAAATTAGGTAAAGACCTAAATGTTATCGTAAATCAAATGATAACGAATGGAACAGCGTAACTATAAAGAGCTGACCTCTGATCGCTTAAACTCTGTTGGTTTTTGTTTTTCGATCTTCTTAAAACTATTACAAAAGTATTCGTAAGAGTTGAACCCACAGCGGTAGGCAATTTCTTTGAGGCTCAGTTGGTTGCGTAGCATCAATACTTTTGACTGACGAATGCGCTCTCGCAAAATATAATCTGCGGGAGACAGGTGAGTATTTTCTTTAAACTTTTTGAAAAAAGTGGTTAATCCTAGGCCGGCGTGTTGCGCCAATTGCTCCACGGTTATTTTTTGATCCAAATTACTTTTTAAAAAAGTAATACTCTTACGGATGTCTCTATTTTCAATTTTGTCCTCAAAATTTTCAATCAACAGCGAGAGCCCATCGGTTTGAAAAACTCTCAGCAAAAGTTCCTTCAAGGCGAAGGTGCAGATCATTTCGTTAGCGCGGGTTTCTTCCTGCTTTCGATGTTTGTACAATCGGATAAAATTTTCAATGATTTTTTTATCATTAGAAAAAAAGTGTCCCTGTTCCGCCGTATTGGTTTTCTCTTTGAGCACTAATTTATCTTTCTCGGCGTAAAAAATTTCCTCATAAAATTGGTGTAAAAAAGTAGGCTCCACGGTGAGCACCAAGCACTTTGTTGGATTATAAATCGAAGCGTTGGGAATCGCTACTTTTTGGATCACTCTCCTCTCGGGGATAAATAATGTCCCCGGAAAAAATTCACATTTCAGTTTATCCGACACGACGGTTTTATGACCAGAAACCATGATCGTTAAGACATTTTGCTCAAAATAAAATTGCACATCTCGGCAGGCGCAATTGGTTTCGTACACCGAAAGTACTCCGTGCTCCAAGGGATAATCAGTTCCTCTTTCAATAAATTTTTCCACCATCATTTTAGAGTATTATTCAATTTTATTAAATTATTATTCAATTCTACACGTAAAATTCCAAAAATCATAAATTTTTAAATAATACTTTAATACAATTGAAAAATATTGCAGCTATTGATTTTTTCATTATAATATCTTTCTGCTGATTTTTTAACAAAACTAAATTTTACAGAAATGAATACAACTCCATCAACTAGGGATGAGTCAGCTATTGCCTCCCCCCCCAATTTTGAAATAAAAAACCCCGCTACCGATGTAGTCATCGGACAATTCTCTGCATCCTCTTCCGATGAAGTAGCAGCAGCCGTCGCCAAGGCTAGATCTACTTTTTCATCGTGGTCAGCAAAATCTGACGAAGAAAGAAAAGGTATCTTAATGCAAGTATCCCAAGTGTTGGCGGACAATAGTGAACACCTGGCCCAATGGATCACGAAGGAGCAAGGTAAGCCTCTAGCTGGCCCGGGATCCATGTTCGAAATGCAAGCCTGCGTAGGTTGGACACAAGTACCTGCCTCCCTCGACTTACCCGTAGAAGTAGTTTTCGAGGACGATACCCGCCGTGACGAGCTACACAGAAAACCCGTAGGAGTAGTAGGAGCAATTGCGCCTTGGAACTGGCCACTAATGATTGCCATTTGGCAAATCATTCCTTCCCTCCGTGCTGGAAATACCGTCGTTATTAAACCTTCCGAATATACCACTTTGAGTTCACTAGAAATGTTTCGCCTGATGAATACGGTATTGCCCGAAGGCGTACTTAATGTCATCACGGGTGACGGTTCGGTAGGGGCAATGCTGGTAGAAAATGAAGACATAGACAAAATTATGTTCACGGGTTCTGCGAGTACGGCAAAGAAAATTATCGCAGCCTCCAAAGGGAACATGGCTCGATTAACTCTGGAGTGCGGAGGAAATGACCCTGCCATTGTATTGCCAGGGACAGATATAGCTGCTAAGTCGGGTGACCTCTTTTGGGGCGCATTTATTAATATGGGGCAAACTTGCGCCTGCGCAAAAAGATTGTACGTACACGAAGACGACTACGATAATGTTGTTTCCACTCTAAAAGCAGTAGCCGATCAAATGCCGATGGGTGATGGTATGCAAGAAGGAAACGTACTAGGCCCCATTCAAAACCAAATGCAATTCAACAAAGTCAACGAACTGGTAGAAGATGCTAAAGCCAACGGCGCAACCATATATCGAGGCGGTTCGCCAATGGAAGGTGCTGGATATTTTTATCCTATCACTATTGTTGGCGGGGTAGATAATGGCAGCAGAATCGTTGATGAGGAGCAGTTTGGCCCCGTACTACCAATCATCAAATACAAAACCGTTGAGGAAGCTATCCAAAAAGCTAACGATACCAAGACGGGGCTTGGTGGTTCTGTGTGGGGTGATGATCTTGCCGAGGCAGCCAAGGTTGCTTCCCGAATTGAGTCGGGGACGGTTTGGGTGAATCAGCACGGAGCGATCCACCCAATGGTGCCTTTCGGTGGCGTGAAAGAATCTGGGTACGGAGTAGAGTTTGGAGTGGAGGGGCTGAAGGCAGTCACGCAGCCACAAATTATCAGTATCAAAAAGCCAGTTCCCGCTGATGCCTAATGCCATTTTCTAACCATAATTGCTCATAATGTATAACAGTTATATTGAGACACTTGCTTTAGAAGAGTTGCGGGTCATCCAAAATGCCCGCCTTTCTTCTTTAGTAAAACGCCTGTACCAAACAGTACCCTTTTATAAAAAACAATTTGACGAAAGAGGAATTCACCCCGAAGAAATTAAGGGCGTGGAAGATTTACATCTTTTACCTTTTACCAAAAAAACAGACCTGAGAGATAATTACCCTTTTCGGATGTTTGCAAAACCGATGTCCGAGGTAAGAAGAATCCACGCTTCTAGTGGCACAACTGGAAAACCCACGGTAGTCGGATACACCCAAAATGACTTAGATATATTTGACGACGTAGTAGCGAGGTCGCTCGTCTGTGCAGGTGCTCGTCCTGGGATGAAATTACACAACGCTTATGGCTACGGACTTTTTACTGGGGGACTGGGGATGCACGGTGGCGCTACTAAACTGGGCATGGCCGTTATCCCCGTTTCGGGAGGGATGACCGAAAGACAATTGATGATTTTGCAGGACTTCAAACCCGAGGTCGTCTGCTGCACGCCCTCCTACGCTCAAACCCTTTCGGAGGAATTTGCCAAAAGAGGAATCAATACCGAAGACCTTCCGGTCAAGTATGCCATCCTCGGAGCTGAACCTTGGACGGAGGCTATTCGAACGCAGGTGGAAGCAGGACTAAACGTGACGGCGACTAACATTTATGGATTGAGTGAAATCATCGGGCCAGGAGTTTCCCAAGAAGATTACGAGGAAAAGGGTACGGGTAGTTATGTTTGGGAAGATCATTTTTTTCCAGAAGTGGTGGACAAAACGACTGGTAAACCCCTGCCCTACGGAGAGGAAGGAGTGCTAGTGTTTACTACGCTGACAAAAGAGGCATTTCCGTTGTTGCGCTACTGGACCAACGATATTTGTTCGATAGCGTATGACGACAACGCCAAGCGTACCCATATCAAGATGTCCGCTATAAAGGGGCGAGCAGATGATATGTTGATTATTCGGGGCGTCAATCTTTTTCACACACAAGTCGAAGAGGTCATTCATCAGTTAGATTTTCTGAGTCCTAATTATCAACTGGTAGTGAGCAAAGAAGGTGCTATGGACACGGTAAGCGTAGAGGTGGAAACCTCGGTAGGTGTTGATCCTGATAATCAGAATTTGAATCAACAACTAGTCAGAAAGATAAAAGATAATATTGGTCTAACGATGCAGGTTAATCTTAGACCACCTCATTCCATTCCGAGGAGTCAAGGAGGGAAGTTGAGTAGGATTTTAGATCAAAGAAAATAGACTAATTAGGAAATGAAGTTCACTTTTTCATTACGCAGGAATGGTCGCATCATTTACGATCCGAATAAACTCTTGGGTCAAACTTGGGCTTTGCATTTGATCCCGAAATGCTTGCATAGTGGAAGCGTGAACTAAATTTCCTTTGTGAATGATCGCCAAATCATCGCAAAGCAAGTCCACTTCCGTCATAATGTGAGAAGAAAAGATGACCGTCTTTCCATCATCTTTACATTGACGAATTAAGTTGATAATATTTTCCGCTGTGATCACATCCAATCCCGAGGTAGGCTCATCAAAAACGACAACAGCAGGATCGTGGATCATTGTCCGAGCAATGGATACTTTTTGCTTCATCCCCGTAGAAAGTTGTCCAATTCTTTTTTTCGCAAAATCGTGCATCCCCAACAAAGTGTACAATTGATTTTTTCTTTGGTTAAAAGTAGTTTTATCCACGCCGTACAAATCAGCAAAATATTTGATCACTTCGTCGGGTGTCAATCTTTGGTAAAGCCCCGTTGATCCTGTCAAGAATCCGATAGCCCCCCTCGCCTTTGCTCCCTCATCTACGACATCGTATCCACCTACTTTGATACTACCCGAAGTGGGTTTTAAAATGGTAGCAATCATTCTCAGGGTAGTCGTCTTACCTGCCCCGTTGGGGCCAAGTAAGGAAAATATTCTCCCGGGCTTACACTCAAAACTGATATTATTAACGGCGGTAATGGACTTGGCGGAAGTACCGAGTTCTTTGCGTTGTTGGCGAGAAAGGGAAAAAGATTTGGATAAATTTTGGACAGAAATCATTTCGTTTTTTAATTTAAGTACGTTTTTTTCAAATGATCGTAAAGATAGGATTCTAATTTTTTTCCCAAAATTATTTAAGGATTTGGATTAAACATTTTTAACTTATTTCAATGCGCTTAATATATTTTAACGCGTTATTATTAATTGTTAATAAGTTTCTTGTAAGTT
>JBCCJE010000474.1:0-4941 GCA_039027925.1 Bacteroidota bacterium | reverse complement strand
GTCGTAAATGCTTTGTTAGGAGTAGTTGTTGGCGACGCCTTAGGTGTACCGTTTGAGTTTAAGAGAAGAGCGGATATTGATAAAAGTGAAATCAGAACCATGAAAGCCTACGGCACTTATTTCCAAAAGACAGGTACTTGGTCAGACGATAGTTCCCTGACATTTTGTTTGGCAGAATCGCTAGTCAAAGGATATGATTTAAAAGATATGGCAACAAAGTTTATTGCTTGGAAAGAAGAAAGCTATTGGACGGCAAGAGGGGAAGTATTTGATATAGGCATTACAACCTCCAAAGCCATTAATAGACTAAAAGGAATTTTGCGAGATGAAAAGTACGAGGATTTGGAGTTATTAAAATATACAGAAGATGAACAAGACAATGGTAATGGTTCTTTGATGAGAATAATTCCGCTACTGTTTTATATCAAAGGAAAACCAATCGAAGAGCAATTTGAAATTATCAGAAATGTATCGGCTTTAACCCATCGACATATTCGAGCGGCAATGTGTTGTTTGATTTATTTACGAATGGGCGAACATATTTTAAATGGAAAAAACAAAGCAGAAGCCTATGCTAGCGTTCGTTCTGAAATAATTTCTTTTTGGGAAAAGATAGATTTTGCGGAAAGTGAGCAGCAACTTTTTTCTAGACTGATACAAAATGATATTCGAGCGGTTGAGTTATTAGACCTAAGGTCGGGAGGTTACGTGATGGAATCCATAGAAGCAAGTATCAGGTGTTTTTTACAATTTGATAACTATGAAGATACCGTTGTGGAAGCAGTTTACTTAGGACATGATACAGATACCACAGCAGCCATCACAGGAGGATTAGCAGGACTTTATTATGGGGCTGAAAATATTCCAGAGCATTGGATTGTCGCTATTGCAAGGATGGAGGATATTATTGATTTGGGAAATCGGTTATACGAAAGATACTATTAATTAAAAATGTGCCGTGGTCGCTTTCAGCGCCCGCGTCAGTTTTAAATAACTTAAATAAAAATTTCAGGGGCGCTGAAAGCGACCCCGAAATAGAGAGATACAATTAATTGAAAATGAAAACTGAAAAATATATAGAACAACAAAAACATTTACCAACAGAAGGTAAATATATCATTGCACAAAGTGATGCGGAAGCGATTACGGTTTATCAAGCTTTTAATCATCAGATTGCTAATTATGCGGTAGCGAATCAAAAGTTTGGTGGAAGTAGTTATTCCTTCAATCGGATGACTTGGATCAAACCTAATTTTATGTGGATGATGTATCGAGCAGGTTGGGCAACAAAACCTAATCAAGAAAGAATTTTAGGATTGAAGATCAAACATGAAGGATTTCAAAAAATCCTTTTAGAAGCTGTGCATTCAAGTTTCCAAGCTCACTTGTATCCAACTAGAGAAGATTGGCAGCATGCACTTGCGAATTCTCAAGTCAGATTACAATGGGATCCTGACCATAATCCAATTGGAGAAAAGCTAACTCGAAAAGCAATTCAATTAGGCCTTCGAGGTGAATTTTTAAAACAATTCAATGGCGAATGGCTAACTGAGATCATAGACATGACAGACTTTGTAAAAACACAACATACTAATGCTAAAGGAGATTTTTCAAATTTAATAGTACCATACGAGAGAGTAGTTGACTACCGAAATACCGCTGTGACAAAGAATATTAATTTATCATTTTAAAATCTGGAAACTATGAAATACAATTTAGAGCGGCTTCTATAACAAATTATTCACAAGTCATAAATTGAATACCATTTCTTTTTATAAATCCTCTGCTGCGGTCGCTTTCAGCACCCGTATCAGTTTTTTCTAAAAATTAAAAATAAAAATTTCAGGGGTGCTAAATGCGACCCTAAAATGTGTAAGATGCTATCTTTGCAAAGGAGTCCACGAAATGAAAAAAAGATATAATTTACAATCCAACAAAAAAACCACAGGATGCATTCACAAAATGAAATGAAGCAAATGGTTTTACCATTGCTTAACAGGAGAGGTAAAACATATCAAAAGTTTTTAAAAACATTTGCTCGAAAAGCCAAAGCAGAAGAAACAATTGTCACTCGTACAAGTGATGGGAAAGAAACCATCAATCGTGCTTACCCTGGTGATTATATTGTTAGAAATCAAACCAAAGCGGGCGAAGAATATGTATTAACTCCTTCCAAATTTAAAAAACGCTACTCTTTTATTAAACGATCTAAAGGCGGATTTTCAGAATATCAACCAACAGGGAGGATTCGAGCGATAAAAGTTACACCAAGTTTTTTCAAAAAAAATAATCTAGGTAGTCCATTTTATTTTATCGCAGATTGGGGAGAAAAAATGGTGGTCAAACAGAATGATTACTTAGCTTGTCCAGTTGGTGGCAACGAGGTATATCGAATTGCACGTAAGGAATTTTCTGAAACTTATAAAATGGAGCGTTAGTCAATACCCCGTCTGAAACAATACATTAGCAATTTTATAAAAAAATCAAAAGTATAAATCTCGGATGCACTCAAAGTGACTGCAAATCAAAATCATCACTTCCTAAGGTTTTGGGTCATCACTCTTCACTCATCTCTTCTCACTCCTCTCTACCAAGTACCCTTTCATTTAACTTTTTTAATTCTATTTGATCCACAAACAAACAACTACGGTTGATTTTCTCAAACCCCAATTGCTCAAAATCAAAAGAAAACCATGAAAGTATTCCGCCTGCTTTAGAGATTTAATATAAAGTCAAAAAGAGTTTTGACAAAAACCACTACGTTTCGTTTATCCCATTCAGATTTATTAAATCAATGCTAAAGGAAATGTTATAAATAGGTAGAATGCTTTGGAATTATTTTTGCCTTTTATATGAAATGATTTACTACTCATAAAAGTAAATCATCCTTTTGGTACTAAAACTGAAAGGCGAGAAATAAACCTACTGATGAGAAAAAACACGGTTTTCCTAATAACCATAATGCTGCTGATGGCATGCTTAAATTCTTCCTGTGTGAAGCATCGGCAGATGAGTATGTTGCAGTTGTCGAGAGAGAAGAAGATAGGAATACCAGAGACTTACCAGATTGTAAACGAGAGTGCCATTCAGCACTTTGATCGTTACCGAGTTCAAGCCTTTGATCAATTAATGATTCGTATTAATGCTTTTGATGGTGATACCGAAAAGTTTCTCAATCGTCAGTTTGCGGATGAAGGTGGAGCGGGGGGAAATATGGATTACTCACCGGCAGCGGTTTATTTTAATAGTTATACGATTAATGAAAAAGGAACTTTAGAGTTGCCTTTAGTTGGAGAAATCAAGGTAGAAGGATTGACCACGGAGGAGATTAGAAGGAAGTTGGATAAGGCATTTAAACCGTATTTTAAATACCCTGCGGCTAGTGTGAAATTGGCCAATCTTCGGGCTACGATACTTGGAGAGGTAGAAAGACCAGGAGTGGTTTATCTCTACGATGAGCGGATGACCATCATAGATTTAATTAGCTCGGCGGGTGATTTTACTGCTTTTGCTAATATTGAAAAAGTAAAATTAGTCAGGCAAACGCAGCAGGGAATTCAAACGGTTTATATTAATTTTACCAACCCCAAATTTTTGGAATCAGAATACTATTTCGTTGAACCACACGATTTTTTGTACGTGGAACCGCTTAAACAAAAGTCTCTTGACAGTAGTGCCAATACTGTTGGGGTGATCGCCTCGGCAGTTTCCATAGCTACATTGGTCGTGAGTTTGTTTCTTAGAAACTAATTCTAATGATGAATTGAAAATTCAGAATTTAGAATGCCTGTCCCGAGACCTCGGTGGAGTCGAATACCGTGTGTGTCTTAGGTGGAAAATTTTTCAAAATTCTTTCTACTAATAGTTTTTACTAGAAATAGATTTTAATTTTTTCGTAATTCATAAACTGCCCGATGCAGGTGGATTCTGAATTTTTAATTCATAATTTTTCATTCATCATTTTTATTATGGGTAAAGCTCAACTCGATATTTTATTTTTAGGAGAAAACGGTTTTCCAGTTGGGTTTGGAGCTATTCATAGGCAGATGTTGATGGCAAAGGGGCTAGTCAAAGAAAGATGTAAAGTAACTGTTATAAGTGCTAAAGGAACTTTGAAAAAAGGTCATCCGCTTTCGCCAAAAGGAGAATTTGAAGGAATTGAATATGAGTTTACTTCTGGTGCAGTTTATAAATCCACTTCTTTTTTTGAGAGGAATTGGTTGAAGCTAAAAGGTAAGGTGAATGAGTTGAGAAAAATCGCACAGCTACGTAGAGCAGGGAAAGTAGATGGTTGTGTAGTCTCGACAATGGATTTTGATAATCTAGTTTTGTATTGGATTTGGTTAAAAATATGGAGGTTGCCGATGATCTTAAATCTGTGTGAATTGAATTCCTCGATGGCATCCCGAACAGGTTGGAGGTTGAAAATAAATGATTATTTATTTGATCGGTTTGCACCAGTTTTATGCGATGGAGTTTGTCCGATAAGTGAATATTTGATCCACCGAGTAGAAAGGTACGCACCGGGTAAGCCTTTGATAAAAATGCCGATCCTCTGTGATTTTCAAAAGTTTGATCTTCATATAAAAAGAAGTAAGGAAGTAAAGTTCCTGTATTGCGGTGCAGCTTCTTATCGGCAGTTGATTCAGTTTATTATGCAATCTTTTGAAAAGTTAAAAATTGAAAAAAGACCAGTCTATTTGGATTTTATCCTCGGCGGAAGTGACGATGAAATTAATGCTGTAAAATCACTTATCGCCACTTCGGATAAGTCCAATCAAATTAGGCTGTATACTAATATCCCCCACCAAGAAATTCCTAAATATTACGCTGAGGCCTCGGCATTGCTTATCCCCTTGCGCCCCACCTTGCAGGATGAGGCTCGTTTCCCCCACAAATTAGGAGAGTACCTAGCTTCCGGAAGTCCCGTGATTACGACTT
>JBCCJE010000473.1:0-4943 GCA_039027925.1 Bacteroidota bacterium | reverse complement strand
GTGCTGTCTTGGTGACATCTATAATTATGGTCGCTATTTTCTACCATTTCTTCCCTTCACCGAAAGAGGAGGCACTAATGAGAGAGATGAATCAGATGAAGGCTCATTACGAAGAAATGACCAACGAAGTAGCCACAATGTCCAAAGTACTGGATAATATCCAAGAGAGAGACGGAAGCGTTCACCGATTAATGTTCGGTATGGATCCTATTGACCAAGGCATCTGGGAAGGTGGTACGGGAGGTAGCGACAAATATGCCAACTTAACGAAGTACTCCAACACGGGGGATATGCTCATCGCTACCGAGCAGCGTATCAAAAGATTGCGCAGTCAACTTGCCATTCAATCTAAGTCCCTTGATGAAATAGAAGATCTCGCTGGAAAAAGAGAAGAACAGCTAGCCTCTATTCCTGCCATCAAGCCCATTCGAGAAGATAAATTGAAAAGAAGTATCCGAAGCCTTTCTGGATTTGGGTTGCGATTTCATCCTGTTTTCAAAAGAATGAAAATGCACACGGGTATAGACTTCACTTGTCCTACGGGTACGCCTATTCAGGCTACGGGAGATGGTGTGGTTTACAGAGTTACCAAAAGTTTTACGGGATATGGTCACCACGTAGTGATAGATCACGGATTTGGCTACAAGACGCTTTATGGTCATATGAGCAGCATCAATGTGAGAAAAGGACAAAAGGTAACTAGAGGTCAAAAAATCGGAGAGGTAGGTTCTACGGGAACTTCTACTGCGCCACACCTTCACTACGAAGTCATTGAGAAAGGTAGAAAAGTAAATCCTATACATTATTGTATGGACGGATTGACTCCCGAAGAATACCAAGAATTGGCCAACATGGCTTCCGTGAGTAATCAATCTTTTGACTAGAGAATTGATATTTAGTTTTTTCCAAAAACTAAAAAACCTGTTAGGTTCGGAATGAGCTTAACAGGTTTTTTGTTTTTTCGTATGCTATTTTATGATCAGCACAAGTTTGTCAAAAGTCAAGAAGTTTGGTTAAAAGAGGTCAACACGTTCAATCATTTTATTTTAATATCCACAATTAGCTTTCTACTTTTTTAAATCGTTGTGTTTTGTAATCTATATTACATCTAAACCGAATCTTGTTTAGAACATAAATTAGTAGTTTTCAAACACCTGGCAATCAAGATTTCAGGATACGCAATCATTCCCCGAAGTTTCGAAACGGGTAATCATTCACTCATTCAATCATTCACTCATTCAATCATTCATTCATTCATTCATGAAAACTTACGAAACCATCATCGGACTAGAAGTCCACGTCCAACTAGCCACTCAGAGCAAGGCCTTCTGTGGTGATGATACTACCTTCGGGGGCGCACCCAACACCCACGTCGGCGTGGTTTCTCTTGGACATCCGGGGACACTCCCCAAAATGAATAAAAAGCAGATAGAGTTTGCGGTACGATTAGGTCTTGCGCTAGGCAGTAAAATTAATCCCCGCAATACCTTTGATCGCAAAAATTATTTCTACGCAGACCTGCCCAAGGGATACCAAATTACGCAAGACAAAGAACCGATTTGTATCGGAGGAGCATTAGAGATTAAGGTGGGAGAGGAGCGTAAACCAATTCGTATTCATCATATCCATATGGAGGAAGATGCGGGAAAATCTATCCACGATGTTGATCCCAAGCACTCTTTGATTGATTTGAATCGGGCGGGTGTCCCTCTCCTCGAAATCGTAACTGAACCCGACTTGCGATCTCCCGAAGAGGTAGATGCTTTTATGACGGGGATGCGGCAGCTTGTTCGTTACTTAGAGATTTCGGATGGCAACATGGAGGAAGGATCGCTCCGCTGCGATTGTAATGTAAGTGTTAGAAAAAAAGGGGATAACCAACTGAACGAACGCTGCGAAATCAAAAATATGAACTCGATGCGTTTTGCGCGGCAGGCCATTCAGTACGAACAAAAGCGACAGATTGACTTGATGGAGAGGGGAAAGCGTGTTCAGCAAAATACCTTAACTTTTGACCCCACAACTGGCACCACCTCCCCACTTCGAGAAAAAGAAGATGCGCACGATTATCGGTATTTTCCTGAACCTGATCTCCCCCCCGTAGTTTTAGCGGAGGATTTTGTTGAGAAAATCAAAGCGCAAATGCCATCCTTACCTTTCGAGCTTTTCCAACAATTTACTTCCGAGTTTAAATTGCCCGCTTACGACGCTGAACTTTTAACCGAAGAAAAAGAAACAGCACTTTATTTTTTAAATCTCTCGCAGGGAAGAAAAAATTATAAAGCCATTGCTAATCTCATCATCAACAAGATCAAACCATTCTGCAATGAAGAAAAGATAGCGATTTCCCATTTTCCAATCAAAAAAAAATGAGTTGATCGAATTTGTGCAGTTGATCGAAGCGGGTAAGGTCAGCAACTCCATTGCCTACCAAAGGCTTTTTCCCAAATTAATCGAACAACCGCAGCAATCTCCCGAAGCATTGGCCCAACAACTCAACCTCCTCCAATCCGCAGACGTGGATTTTTTAGCAAAAATCGTCAATGAGGTTTTAGCAAAAAACCCAGATAAGGTAGCGGCTTACCGAAAGGGTAAGAAAAATCTTATTGGATTTTTTATGGGAGAAGTGATGAGAAATTCTAAGGGAAAAGCCGAACCCAAAGCTACGAATGCGCTTTTAAGAAAAAAATTAGGCTAGTCTTGTCAGGGGAGGGTATTCAAAAGTCCATACTAAAGAACGTAACAATATATTTACGATTCATTAAATCGAGCGAATTTAGCTACTATCTTTGACCGCTTAATACCGAAGAGACGAAAAGATTGTAAATCATTCAATTTGACCTTTGCCTACGCCAACTAATTTTTATACCTGCTGGCGGGCTGGTAGGCAGGTGTCGTCCCTCTGGGACTTTGATGATTTGTAAATGTATTGTTATATTCTACCGAGGTGTTGTCCCTCTGGGACTTTTGAGACTGCCAAGGTTTTGGGATTACCTAAAAAGTACCAGAGGTGCGGCACCTGCCTGCCGGCAGGCAGGTCTCGGTAGGAAGTAATAATATATTTACAAATCATCAAAGTCCCAGCGGGACGACACATTTTAAAATGAAGAGTAATTTTTAATTTCTGGGACTAATGCCCTACCCAAAGTTAGAACCAATCACCTCTGCCTTTAGGGGCGTGTAAGTTTTAGTTATATAAATTTGAACGACCCTATAGTACCGATTCCGTTTATCTTGATTGCATGCATCACCAACAAAATAATGCCCAAAACTCAAAAACTTTTTACCACTCGGGTAAGAAATCCCGTATTTTTCCAAAAAAATAATTACTGCGTGTGTTGATTCAAGGTTACACGTAAGGTGCTGATTATCAGTAGGTTAACTTTTATCTAAAAGTGTAACGTTACATTTATCCTTGCCTTTTTTTGCATTTTGTAAAATATGTCTTGGTCAAAGAAAAATATGTGCTAGGTGTTTTGTACCGTTTGCCCCCATATTTGTACCAACAACACAACAAAACTGTAATCAACCTTACATCAACCAAACGAAATCACCAAAGCCATCAAACAAGAAAATGTAAATGATTCTCATAATCTTTTAAAAAACATCAAAAATGAAAACGTTGAGCATACACTTAGAAAAAAATAATAAGCATCATTTTGCAATAAGAGTAGTCATAACTATCCTTTCGTTTTGGTTATTAGTGGCTAATACCACGGTTGCCCAAAATTCATGGCTCGGTGGCACCCCCGGTGCTGAGACTGAATGGAACAACCCAAAAAACTGGAGCGAAAACAGAGTGCCGGATTGGAGGGATGACGTTGTCATCATCGGCAATGTTAGTTCACAATCCGGTCACTTTCCTAAAGTGACAGAAAAGACGCCAGAGATTAGCCATTTAAGATTAGATGGTGGTGCTACTTTGACCATTGAAAAAGAGGGATCGCTCATCGTGAATGGTGCAAATACTCATAACTACGGTATCGTCAACGTGGGAACGTTGGTTAACTACGGGTTCGTTTCCATTGAGAATACCGCTTTGCCTGCTTTGGAAAATCTCGAGAATAGAATTATCAATCGAGGAGCAATAGCTTTAATTGATTACACCCATAACACAACGTACTTAGCAACGACGGAGGATTTTTAAAAAACGAATAACCTCGATAACCAAATACGACCTATTTAATTTCAGATCACATTTTTTTATTTCTCGAAAACAGAAATGACAACAACACCCGGATGACCCCAAAAACATAACCCCAAATTTTAACACCTGATTTTCAAAATCCTCTTCCCCAACCCCAGAAGAGGATTTTTTTATTGCTAAAATGTTTTTTCAAATGATGATGTATGATGAGGACGAAGGGTAGGATAAATGCTGGAAGACGAAGTTGGACTGCCTTGCGCTTACACGTAGAAAGCAGTCCAACTCGCTTGATTAACTGGCTTTTTTAGTGATGCCACCGATGATGGTGACCACTCCCACAATCATCGCTCCGTACCAAATACTATCAGTAGTCATCGTTGCTACAATTCCACCAATCAAAAAAACAGAACCGAGAATGATACTCGGTGTACCGCCACCGCCTGCTGGTTTTTCTTCCGTGGCTTCCTTAATCATTTCTTTTCTTTGATCTTTGACGGCGAGGTAAGCATTCGTGGCCGTAGTTTCCACTTCTTCCTGATTGATACCGTTTGCGATGAGAAAGTCAATAACATCCTTACGCCCACTACCGTGTAAAAACATTTGTTGGGCTGCTTGAATTGTTTGTTGTTGTTCCATTTTGTATTGAATTTTTAGAGTATGTCTAAAATTTTAACGAACTGAAAATCAGTAGTTTATGGTTTTGACAATAAATTCACAAACGATTATATCGAGATACATGAGTGCGTGAATTTGCAGTCAAGTTCATCCCGAGTACTCGGGACTGGTTTTCAGAAAG
>JBCCJE010000472.1:0-4944 GCA_039027925.1 Bacteroidota bacterium | reverse complement strand
CAACCGTCTAAAAATTTTCGGTAGATGGAATTAGTTTTGTTGAATATATGATTATCAAAAAATCGGTAAGTTCAAAATATTGTATTTCTTACGATTTATCATTTTGAAGAACTCTAAACAAAGCTATTATGAAAATCAGTTATTTAAAATATCTAAGTGCTTACAGCCTTCCCATCGTAGTGATGCTATCCATCTACTGGGGTGGCTGGTGGTCGTACACCGCAGTTATCTATCTTTTTGTCATCATACCTTTTTTTGAAATCTTTATGGACGGTAGCCAAGAAAATATGGATGCCGTTGAGGAAGAGTTGGCCAAAGAAGATCGAGTTTACGATTTTTTGTTGTACGGACTAGTGCCCTTTCAGTTGGTTATCTTGGGTTATTTTCTTTACCGAGTAGGCGACGGAAGTTTATTGTTATACGAAAAAATAGGAATGATCACCGCCTACGGAATGGCTGCGGGACAAGCCATTAATAATGCGCACGAATTGGGTCACCGCAGAAATAAGTTTGAACAATTTCTCAGCAAACTGCTACTGCTGACCTCGCTGTACATGCACTTTTTTATTGAGCACAACCGCGGTCATCACAAACACGTAGCTACCGACGATGATCCTGCCTCTAGTCGCTACGGTGAAAATATTTATGCCTTTTACCTAAGAACTGTATCGGGGAGTTGGATGTCGGCGTGGCAGTTGGAAGCTAAAAGGATCAAAAAAACCGATGCTCAATTTTGGAGTTGGGAAAATGAAATGCTACGATTTCAAGTGATTCAGTTGGGGCTTTTGTTGCTCATCGGACTCACCTTTGGAGTATCGGTATTGCTTAGTTTTATGGTCGGTGCCATCATTGGATTTTTATTATTAGAAACCGTCAACTACATCGAGCACTACGGACTGAGAAGAAAAAAGAAAGCGAGAGGATACGAAAGAACCCTGCCCGTTCATTCGTGGAATTCCAATCATCCGCTGGGCAGGCTGATCCTATTAGAATTGTCCAGACATTCTGATCATCACTTTATGGCCAACCGCAAATATCAGATCCTACGCCACTTCGACGAAAGCCCCCAAATGCCAACGGGCTACCCCGGCATGATGTTGATGGCAATGATTCCGCCGATATGGTTTAGGGTGATGCACAAAAAAATAGACGAATACAAACAATCTGTTTACGGAGAAAATTTGGCGTAGCATTTCAAACAAACAGATCTTTTAGGAAGATAAATAAACACTTAAACTTCACGTGCAGCAGCAACTGAAACTTCGAAACATTACGAGGGAAGATACCCAAAAAATTAGTCGGGCCTTTGCGTGTCAAGGATGGCACAAACCTATCTCTCAGTACGAACAGTACATCGAATATCAAGAAAATGGCGAAAGGGACATCATCATCGCAACCATTGAAAATGAGTTTGCGGGATACCTCACCATCCAATGGAAATCAAACTACCTACCTTTTCGAGCCAAAAAAATTCCCGAAGTAGTGGATTTTAATGTTTTAAAAAAATTTCAAAGACGGGGTATCGGGACGGCATTAATGGATGAAGCAGAAATGAGAATTAGTGGCGTTTCGAGATATGCAGGTATTGGATTTGGAGTACACAGAGATTATAGTGCTGCACAGATCCTCTACATCAAACGGAACTATATTCCCGATGGAAATGGATTGGTAAGAAATGCCAGATCATTGGAATACGGAGAGAAAGTAGAAGTCAATGATGACTTAGTGTTTTACCTGACTAAGGAGTTGTAGGGGATTTTGGTATCAGAAAAGGTTCGACTAATTGTAAACAATCAGCCGCTAGAATAATCAGTTCATATATCTGATGTCATTATTGGAGACCAGAAATGGCAGATACAGCTTTTTCTATCTTTTATTCACCTTTTTTCCTTCGTTCTGATTGTATCAGTTAATAAAACAGGAATAATAAAAAATACACCTGCCATGAATACTACCTAAATACCAAGCCCCGAAAGAGAGGGTTTTCTGAGCATCGTACCGACGTATAAAAATACGGATAAAGCAATGCCTACTAGGGGAAATTCGCCCATAGCCAACTCGCCGACGATGACCCCACCGTAATAACTGCACAGTAGGAAAAAACCGATATTAGAAGTTTTGGGAATAAGGTAAAGGACAACGCACGTAACCGAAATTGCTCCCAGGAGCGGTAAGTTGTCAATGTAGGGTAGCTTTTCGATGAGGTCGGGATTATTGCTGAATTTGTTGATGCTGCCGCCCAATATGGCGAGTAGAGGCGGGGCACTCAGCACCCAACCAATGATTTTTCTCGTTTTGTTGACTTTCATTTTTAATGAAATTTATTTGAAATAGAAATCTCTAAAGCTATTAAGCATTTACCAAAAAACAAAATAAGATATTGGGCACACCAAGAACTTTAAGAGGAGTGACTTGTTTGATAAAGTGAGATGAATAGTTTACAGATCGTTGTTTTGGTGGTAGGAAGTTAGGTATTTTTATCAAACGTCCGACGCACCAAAATGACGATTTTTTTTGTGCCTACTACTCATCACTTTTGTAGCGGACGCACTCCTCTGATGCCCCACAGTAGCATCCCCCAACCGATCATAAACAAAGTACCGCCAATGGGGGTGATAGGCCCCAAAATACTCGTCCAATTGTCAATTCCTAACAATGCTCTTGTAGCCAAAAGATACAGTGAACCTGAAAATAGCAAAATGCCAATAAAAAAGATCCAGCCTGCCCGTTGGAATATTTTTGCTTTGAAGTGCAAACTCAAAAACGCCGCAAGGAAAATAGCAAAGGTATGATAGAAATGGTAGGTGACGCCCGTTTCGAAAATACCGATACGCCTATCGGTAATTTTGTTCTCCAGACCGTGCGCACCAAAAGCCCCGATGGCTACTGCCAATACGCCCATGAGCGCCCCTGCGGCAAATAAATTTCTGTACATAAATTACTATTTTTGTGAGGGATGAATCTTTGAAGATCAATGATTCGTAAAATTAAACACACTATCCGAAACACCTTATTCCGTTGAAAAAAATATTCCTTCTTTTATTTTTTCTCTCCGTAACTGCTGCTGCGATTTGGTTTTTTTTGGTACAAAAAACCTATCGAAATCCTTTCGTAAAAACCCTTCCCATCGAAGCTGTTCCTACTCATGCCCCTATCATTTTGGAATTTCAAGATTACTTTTTGCTCCGTCATAATATCGCAAAGATGCCTTATTCCGAGGAGATGAGCGACGCCTTTTTCGTAAAAAAAATGTCAGATGATTTTAACCAATTTCGAAAGTTATTTTCCAAATATGCCAACCATCGTTCGCTACTCATCGAAAATACGATCACCGCATCCATGCACCTGAGTAGCCCGACGGACATGGATTTTTTGTACATCATTCAAGATGACCAGAAGCAATTTGAGTTGGAAAAATTGCTTAATGAATTTGTTAGTAAAAAAACTGTTTCGCACGGAAGAGTAGTGCACAGGATTACGCTAGCCGAAGGAATCACCTATACCGTGGCGCAGTCCAATGGATTGGTCTTGATTGCAAAACATGCCTACCTCGTAGAAAATGGACTAAAACAACTGGAGTATCCCGCTACGAATTTGCTCAACGATGAAGCCTATCATTTTAAAGAAAAAGCTGCGGGGAATAAAAATGAGGTGCGTGTAAGTGTATTGTTTGAAAATCTTAGCGCACTTGCTAAGCCTTTTATAAAAAAGAAAGCACCCGATTATTTTGGCTTTTTAGATGACCAATTTTCCATCGGACAATGGATCTTAAACTTTCGGGAAGATGGGGTACACTACGAAGGCGACGTGAAATTTAAAAATGTAAACACGTTGTTGGGAAATCTATTAAGAGGGGTTAAGCAAAGAGATTCTGAATTTGCGAAGATACTACCCGAAGATGTTGCCTATTTTTATCGGCAACGGGTGCAGGACAAAAAAAAAGCGAGTTCACAGGGAAATTTATTCAAAGAATATTTTCGACCTTGGATGGAGGAAGAATTTTTGGTAGGGCGGACGGAGGTTTTTACCCGTAGGATGCAGTCAGAAAAATTTGTCGCTTTCCCCACTACGGATTTCAAAACTGCTCAGTATTATCTAGAAAAATTAGGGGATAGTTTGCAAATAATGAGCAGTTGGGATTATCAGACTTTTCCTATCCGCCGATTGGCTTTGGATGCCCTACCCGTTCCCTACGCTACGGAAGAGGTATTCGAAATATCTAATCCGTACTACACCATCGTCGAAAACTACGTCATCTTCGCGGGGGGCGGGACTGTTTTAGAAAAATGGATTGATCATTTTTTGACGGGACAGACCCTAGCCAATCACGTGCCGTACATCAAAATGAAAGGTCGGAGCGGGCAAAGTCAGTCCCTCGAAGGCTACTGGAATTTTAGAAATACCCAAAGATTTATCAATAATATCTTAGTGGGCAATAGTGCAAATCTTTCTCAACAGTTAGCACTGTGGGAAATATTCCCCACCGTTGGAATCAACGGAAGCATCGAGGATGGAAAACTTTCCACACGTGGATTTTTTTATTTTCAAAAAGAACAAAAAAAGAACACTAAGGTAAAATGGCGATCATCACTTACAGCGCATGCGCACACGCCGCCCTATCCCATTTTTAATGACGAAAAAGGAGCTTACGATATACTCATTCAAGATGAAGCCCATCACTTGTATTCCCTCAATGCTGCGGGGGAGGAAAATAGGAAATTGAAATTGGACGGGCCGATCATCTCCGAAATTTACGCAGCAGAATTTGTAGCGGACGAATCCCGTTGGTTGCTTTTTAACACCGAGCGTAAAATTTATTTGATGGATTTGGAAGGCATTGCAAAAAATGAATTTCCCATCCGATTGGCGTCCCCCGCTTCCAATGGCTTGCTGCTGGCCGATTTTGAAGCAGGCGATTTTGGAATTTTTATCGCTTGCACCAAT
>JBCCJE010000471.1:0-4952 GCA_039027925.1 Bacteroidota bacterium | reverse complement strand
GATTGCCCCCAACAAACCCAAACCTAAAATGCTTCTTATGATTAATCCCATATTTTAATTTTTATAACTGAAAAAGCTAATCCAAGGTGTGATGACTTATTTTTCGGTAAGCCTCAGTGAGCATCCCACCGAGCACGATATCCTCTCACGTCAAAATGAACAGCCATTGTTCCCGGATATCTTCCGATACCTCCTTGATTGCCGATGACTTTTTTCTCCAACAAATCTAGAACAATTGTTTTATCTTTTTGATTGATTTTCCCATCTTGATTAATGTCTTTAATTTGCAAATCCAACGCTTGTCCTTTTAGGTGGCGACTAAGGCTAGCCCCTCCTACTGCTTCGTTGTAAGCAGGATGCCGATACCCGTTGACAATTGAAAATCCAGCCTTGTTGTAGCCATTTTCTGCTAGGAGGTTTTGGAGTTCTAACAATTTATACAGCAGTTTTTTATCTATCAACCAAGGTATGGTTTGTTGACTGCCAAGATGTTCCAAATTATTATAGTAGTCTTTATCTCTCGGTAAGAAATCCTTAACCCTAAATTCCCCCACCAAATATCTAAATATGTCCTTGCCCTCCACGATGAGAAAATGAGATGTTTGTGCCAGCTTTCTGTATTTTTTTTGATTGAATTTAGTGTAGGTGAGGTATTCCTTTTCCATTTTGGAAAAGTGAACTTTTTCGAATTGAGCCAATACTGCATCAATTTTCTTTTTGGAAGTAACTGCTTTTTGCCTTGATAGTTTATCGAATTGCCATTGGTAAAAAGCAGCTTTCAGTCGGTGGTCTATGAATTCCCAAGTGAGTAGGGCTATACTCAAAATGAGGATGCCAAAGCAGATTTTTTTGATCAAGAGGAAATGGAGTTAGTTAGAAAAAAATTCACATGGGTTCAAACGGTCAGAATTGGTTTTTCATTTTTGGATATGATTTGATCTGATGTATAATTTTTTACAAAGTTCAGTTATGCTACTTCATTAACGGCGGGTTTTGTGACATGAGCTATAATCTTTTCATCCGTTCAGGAAGTCCTCCGAGCACTCGAAGAGATTTAGGGATTCCAAAAATGGAGTGTATAACGAAACAAGAATAAGAAATTCCTCACCTTAATGAAATTCCCTTTTGAGGTCATATATATTTTAAGCAAAATAGATATGCCAGATCTTAGAGATTTGGCATATCTTCAAACCAATGCCCCTGAGATTTCGGAGCAGGTATAATCCTCAATTCGTAATGGAGATCTCCTACTCGTGCTCATTAAATGTATTATCTGGATCGGATTGATTTTCCTGATACCAAACCAGACTAGAATTTTGCTGCGCAAAGGTCACAAAATCCTCGTAGGCTTCCGTTAAGTCTCTTCCCTCCAAAGGATAATTCCAGGTGGTAGGAATGTACAATGCCCACGGCAGATTGTTAGCAGTTTTAAAATACTTACCAGTACCAGGATCAGTATCATCGTTGACCGTGCCCAGTAGCGCATTATCCATTCTTGGTGTAGGGTCAGTACCCGGCAAATGAATTTCGTGACCATCAACACCTTGTTGTTCAATAAAGAATTTTGGTCGGTAATCGTTAGGATAAGATAGTGCACCGTTGACCGAAAAGACCACTTGAATTTCTATCGGCTCAAAATAGGTAGAGCCGTTTACGGCATTGATAATGTCTTCCATATTTTCTGGATAAAACAATTGCTTGGGTTGTCTGATCGTAAAAATGGCATTGCCCGAGGAGTGCTCTAAAAGATGCTGCACATTGTGCTCGGAGAATACTTCTACGGTCAGGTTGTTTTGTGGATCTAACAAAGCAATTCCAAAATCATTACTAAATGCGCCTCCCATACTCGTAATTCTCAGATCGAACATAATATCATAAATCTCATTACTCGCATTGGTCGTGACTATCTCATGTACCTCTACTACAAAGTCGTTGAAGTCATAATCACCCGTCATCGGCCACAAATCCTCAAAGGCCAATGTCCCTTTGGTACTCTGAGCGGGTTGGTACTGAACGAAGGTTCGGTTAGGATCATTAGGGTCGGGATCATCTTTGTCTTTCACACCGTCGCTATCCCGATCTTCTTCTAAGTTTTCGTTGACCACTCTGACACCGTTGTTGGCTGCATCACACTCAAAATTGATTTCGATGTAGGCGATTTCTTTTAGCCCTAGCGTCAAAGAATTTCCCTGAAACAAATAATCCTCTACTTCTCCGAGTAACTTATCGCCCCCTTGGTCAGCCGCTACGAAGGCAGATTCTCCTACACGCAATCTTACCGCAATATCTCCAGTTGCAAAGTTTGCGGGTACATTTACTGTTTGACTTACTTCTGTCTGACCACTTATCGTGGATGATCCATTGTAGAAGTCATCGTAAGTTTGGTCGTCATCCCAATCAATCCACATGCCGTAGAAAACCTCTTGGTCGCTCATGTTAGTATTTAGGATAATGCCAAAATCCGCCGTACCACCCGCTACGTAGGAAGAAGGATATACGATTCCGTCGTCTCCACCGTCACCGTTGCCTACGTGGTTGGCGGGCGTATTATCTTCCTCGGTCACTCTCGTACCTAGCCATACCATTTTAAAATCAGGAACATCATCATTGCCGCTATCCTGTGCGTAAGCCAAATGACTCGCTGCGGGGTATCCCGCCAAATCGTGATGATCGTACTTATATACTGCAGGGATATCCAATGGGCAAGAGAAGCCATCGTTGTATTTGAGTCCGCCAATGGATTGAAGCACAAATCGAGCTTCTCCCGTGTTCACATCTATTCGATATATTTCCCCCGTAGAGTTGTGAGAGATGTAGAGAAATCCATCCTTACCTGTCCATTGAGCACCGTATCCGCCATTGGGAATACTAGCACCCGTTACGGATCCGACAGTTGATTTTAAGTTGGTATTAGGATCAAACTTATACAAAGTTCCATTGTGAACAGCGTAGAAATTACCGTTGGTATTGTACGCCATATCCCAGCCCGGCATCCCTTGTCCATTGTAGATGGCTACTAGCGTTGGTCCCGACACATCAACTTTTACAATGTTGTTACCGTCTTTTCCGTACCAGTTTCCGAGAGTGTCCATGTCGCCTACGTAAACTTTTTTATTAAAAGTAAGTCCCAGAGTTTTTACAATACCTTCGTCGTCAAGGCTTACAAATTCTTTACCTACCGCTCCGTACGCCAAGTTATTATTGACATCAAATCCAAGTCCATTCGCCTGATGAGAAATAATGGCAATCTGAGTATAATCACCAGATATAGGATCCAACTCTCCGTAAACATTAGGTTGGTTTTTCCCTGACTTTCGATATACCTGATAGAATGCGGGTTCGCAGTTGAAGGTAGCCGCATTGGCAGTTAGTGCCGAGTTGATGGTGACAAACGCTGCAACCGTTCCGCCGGGGAAACTCCCCCCCGTCATGGTGACGGCATTGGAGTAAGTGGCATCGGCTACCGATTGACCGATCATGGCATCGTAAGATATAGCGATGGTCTCTCCGGGATTCATGGTGATATTGCCCCAAGTAAGTGTACCCGTACTTCCGTAAGCAGGCTGGGCGTTGGAGTCGAAATAGCCCCCATCGTCCAAAATCAAAGTATCGCCAATGTAAGTAAAACCACTCGGCATCACGTCAGAAATGGTAATGTCCGATACTTGGTAAGTAGCATTGCTGGTGATAAAAATATTAAAGGAAGCTACCCCCTGTTGTCCCGTTTCGATGGTAGCTTGTACAGATGCGGAGAAAAGATCACAGCTATTGGCACAGTCGGGATCATCACAATCCGTCAGTCCGTCGCCATCGTCATCAAATCCATTTCCGCAGGTTTCTGATAAACAATCCGCAATCGAAATATTAAAAGCCGTCCAAGGATTACCGTCCAAACTCTCCACTATGATGCTGGTTACTTTTTCGGTAGTCACTACTCGGAAGTCCGTGCCTTCTCCTAGCCAGTCAATTTCGTTGCCGTTGATATTTACATTCTGAATGCCCACGCCGTTGGTTTCCCACGAGCCATTCGATGCGGAAAAATAAGTATTGTCATCGGCGGTATTGTGACCAAAGCCGTTGGTCAATTCATCTCGTACTACCACGTACACCGCTCTGCTGAAGTCAATCTGATATTTTAAACCTCCCTCGGTTTCCTTGTATCTCAAACGAAAATCTCCATTGTTCTCTCCCTTGGGCTGTTGACCTCCGAGCTGCGTAGCACTTATGTTCACATTGCCCTCTGGTAAAGTGTGCGCTCGATCTGTGAAGTTCGGGGTGACATCTATTCCACTAAAATCAATTCCGAATAACGAGCAATCCTGCGCTTGAATAATTTGGAAAAAAAAGAGTAGGCAAAATGCTAAAGTAAATTTTGTAATAGTATTGTTATTTTTTATTCTTACGGTTAACATGTTATTTAAGTTTTTGGTTTAAGAGTATCTCTAAAATGAGAAGGATTTGGCATCTACTTGGACAGTTTCCGAAGTACCGTCTTTATAATAAATTTTTATACTCGTCATTTTTTTATCGCTGTTAAGACTAACCCCCTTGTTGTTGGGCGTGAAAGCAGCCGTGACCGACGGGTAGCAATTATTCGATCTAGTTTCTGCTGCTCCGCTTTGGAGGTTGCCATTATAGGTGAGTACTGCGGTGATGACATCCGATACGGCGTATTCGTTTTGAAAGATACTGCCGTCGTGGTCAGTCGCAATCACTACTTTTTCGAAATGGATAGAAAGATTAAGTGTCATGCTGAAGTTCCCCTCAGCGTTGGAAGCACCCGAAAATATTTCGTCGGTCGTTCCGCCGTCTTTTACTCCGAAGATTTTTAGTTTGATTGGTCCGCTAGCTGCCCCCAAGGAATCCACAGTAGTCAGATTAAATTGTACAGCTTTTTCGGTTTGAAAATTAAACCCATTAGGTACATTGATATCTTCGATACCACTCACGGG
>JBCCJE010000470.1:0-4956 GCA_039027925.1 Bacteroidota bacterium | reverse complement strand
TTTCAGTTTTACCTTTTTCAATTCAATTTGTCCTATTAAATTAAAATTGAAAATTAGTAGCAAAATTGAAAGATAGGTTTTCATTTTTCTTATTTAATTGAGTAGAGCGAGACTTCGATACAAATTCTCAAATCTTTTTCAACCCCTCAATCTCCCCCACACTTTTCGGAATACCTGGCCCAAGCACTCGGTAGCCAGTTGCCGTAATCAAGACATTATCCTCGATTCTGATCCCGCCAAAGTCTTTATAGGCGTTTACTTTTTCGTAGTTGATGAAATTGGTAAATTTATGTTCACTTTGCCATTGATCTATCAATTCGGGAATAAAGTAAATGCCGGGTTCAACGGTAATCACAAAACCCGCCGCCAGTTCCTTTCCAAGGCGAAGGGAGCGCAAACCAAACTGAGTACTTCGCTCCAAGCCCTCTCGGTAGCCCACCCAGTTTTCGTTCAAGTCTTCCATATCGTGCACATCCAATCCGATCATGTGTCCAAGTCCGTGTGGAAAGAATAAAGCATGAGCACCCTGCTGGACTGCTTCGTCCGTATCACCTTTCATCAATCCCAGCGACTTCAATCCTTCGGCAATAATTCTAGCAGCTTGTAGATGAATAGATCGGTAAGTTACGTTGGGTCGTAGAGCCGTGATTGACTCCATCTCGGCTTTGAGTACCAGTTCGTATATTTCTTTTTGCTGCTGAGAAAAAGTACCCGCTACTGGAAATGTTCGGGTGATATCACTTGCGTAGTGCATGGCATTTTCGGCTCCAAAATCACCTAGTACCAGTTGTCCATTTTGTAATGTGTTGCCGTGATAATGATTGTGTAGCGTCTGACCATTGACCGTCAGGATAACAGGATAAGCCAACGCCCCTCCGCATCCCTTAGCGATTCCCTGCGCTACTCCCACGAGTTCATGTTCTTTCCTGCCAGCCTTCGCCGCTCGCATTGCCGCTACGTGCATTTCTTTTGTTATGGCTACGGCTTTTTCCATTTCTTTGACTTCCTCATCGGATTTTATGGATCGCTGAGCGATCACCGCTTTGGTAAATTTTTCGGAAATTTGATTTTGCAAATCTTTTGTTGGAATGCCCAGCCATGCCTCCATCTTTAGCATGTTTTCGGTTCGGTAGGGCGGTAAAAAATGGATAGACTGACCTTTGGATTGGGCACTTTGGAGATAAGTGGCGATGCTTTCGTAGGATTGTACTTCCGCTATGCCCGATTTATCAGCGAGGGCGCGCATAGTGGGCTGAACCCCCATCCACACGATGTAGTCCACCGAAAGATCATCCCCAAATAGGATAGTTTTATTTTGATCTACGTCAATGATGACGTTCAAGTGTGCAAGGTCAATGCCCACGTAGTAAAGAAATGAACTGTCTTGTCGAAATCGGTAGGTGTTGTCCTTGTAGTTCATCGGGGAGTAATCATTTCCCATCAAAAGGATGATTCCCGATCCAACGTTTTTTTGCAAGGTATTTCTTCTGGTGGTGTAGGTTTCTTTTGAAAACATGGTTTTATTTTTTTTAACAAGGCGCTAAGTTTTTTAAATGCCACGAAGGCTCAAAGGCACGAAGTTTTTTTTACAATGCTACGAAGACTCAATGGCACGAAGTTTTTTTTAAATGCCACAAAGGCTTAAAGGCACTAAGTTTTTTTTTAAATGCCACAAAGGCTCAAAGGCACTAAGTTTTTTTCGTAAAATGTTTCCGCAAATGTAGAGATCAATTTTTATTTTTTTAAAAATCGAAGATGGATAAAATCTGGGAGTGGGAAATTGATCTTAGTATCATAACAAAAAAAAGCCTCGGCGAAATACTTCGTCGAGACTTTAAGCTAACAAAATAATCTAGTGCATTGATTATTATTTTATGGTGTAGGAAAGATTCATCGAGAAAGTCCTTCCGATACGAAAATCAGAGAATACATAATCGTTGCCAAGGAATGAGGATTGTAGCAGATACCTTGGGTTGAGTAGATTTTGAGCAGCGAATCGTACGGATAAGTTATCAGAAAATCGCTTCGAAATATTAAAATCCAATTGCGGTCTAGCTTGTTCAAAAACATCAGGCGTACCTTGCTCTCCGATAATCACTAAGCGATCTCCAAAAATGTTGAAGGCTAATGCTGCATCTATTTTTGAGTCGGGATGAGAGTACGTCAAGTTGGTATTGATGACGTAGGGAGATTGATTGTAAAAAGTACGGGTATCACTCGCATTTGGATTCACCTCCTGCAACCTTGATAACTCTACGGAGTCAATACTGACTATTGACTGAATCAAAGCAAAGTTAGCTCCCAGTTTGAAGTTGTTGAGTTTTGGGCTTAGGAAGCCTAAATTTTTTCTCACTTCTAATTCAATTCCATAAACCGTAGCCTCATCTACATTTTCGTAAATCAGTTCCGAATTGGAAAATCCTCGATTGACGAGCACGATTGGATTCACGAATGATTTGTAGTAGGTACTAAAAGCTACGATCTCTCCCCGATTAAACAACCATTCCCACCTTGCATCTACATTGGTGATGGAGGTGATTTCGAGATTGGGATTTCCAGTAATAAATCCTCCCAGTTGGAAATCAAAGGCGGAGAAATTTGCCAATTCCCGTAAGTTAGGCCGCGCCACGGTATTGCTGTAAGCTCCCCGTAGGTTCATATTTTCCTTCAATTCATAAACCAAATTGACGGAGGGCAATACATTAAACTGTCCAGTTTCGAAAGTAGAATCAACTACGGTGACGGGTAGTTGCGAATCTTCCACTCTGACCCCTGCAATTATTTTTAATCTATCAATAGGCTTTACCGTGACCATGGCGTACCCAGCTAAAATCTCTTGCGACCCCACGTAGGAGTTGGTCGGTCGAGTATCATTTACCAAGTAATTTCCAATCACATTTCTATCATTATCCACTCCGATCACGCCCCCATTTTCGGAACTGAAAAATTCGAAAGCATCGCCATTGAAATTCTCCGCATTTCTATCTTGAACTGAGATTCTTGTTTCACCGAAGGTTCTATCTTTTTGAGAAACTAGACCTCCAAATTTCAATTTATTTCCCTTACTCAAACTTTTAAGAATGGGTAAGGTCAAGTCCACTTTGAACTCATACTGTGTGTCGTCTAGGCTTCGCCAAAAATGACTTGGGAAATCATATTCGGAAGGCGCATTGATGGAATATTGATCGTCAGTTGGATCATCTTCATCCTTAGGATCAAACTGGCTCGCAAAATATCTCAACTCGGGTTCGTCCTGCGAAGCGACGGAATAACTACCTAGCCACTCTAGTTTTATATCTCCAGTTGCCCCAAAAGCGTGCTCTCCCATTAACATATTATTCAATAAAGACCGCTCCAACCAGTATAGTTCTCGATTGGTAAATACCTGTGGTGCAACTACGTTGACGGTGTTAAAATCTCCAGAGTAGTCTCTAGTGCTTTTATCAGCCGAGTGATTATATAAAGTATTAAAAGTGATGACGTGTCGGGGATTAAACTTGTAAGATAAGCCTAGCATCCCGCCTACGGTGGGGCTTTCGATGCTCGTCGTCCCTCGGTAATTAAACTCTTGGATGAGTGTTTCGGATTGGGGACCACCGAGCGTATATTTTCCCAAAGTAGAATTATAGTGGGTAAATCTTCGGTTATAATTAGCCGAGAAAATGACGCCCAATCGGCGTGGTCCACCCAGATCGTACTGATTTCCGAAGGAAATACCAATGCCGTGATTCAGGGGAGTGGTGGTCTCGGTGGGCACCATTTGGTGGGATACCTCATCGTAGAGGGTCTCTACCTGTGCTGCCAATTCATCATTATTTCGAGCTTTAGTTCCTGCACTTTTTAAAAGGGCAACGTCGTAGGTTTCATCACTGAACAAAGGCGACTCCGACCGATAGCCATCGTCGTAGCCTAACCAATCGGTACTACCGCCGTCGTGCGTGATGAAATTTTCTTGAAAAGATGATTGGGTGTTGTACCCTGTTGATAAAGAAACGGTGAGGAATCTTTGCTCTGGGAAGTTTTTAGTTTCTAAGTTCACATTCCCTCCCGTGAAAGTACCGGGTTGGTCGGGTGTAAATGTTTTAGTGGTCACAATGTTGGCCAATAGGTTGGTGGGGATCAAATCCAAGTTCACCGCATTTTTATAGGGATTAGCACTCGGGATGGATGCGCCGTTTAGTTGAGCCAAAGAGTATCTGTCCCCCAATCCTCTGACCACTACGCTTCCGTCGGCTACGGTAGTTCCTACCATTTTTCCGAGGGCTTGATCTGCGCTACTGATGTTGAGTTTTTGCATTTCGCGTACGCCCATTCGGTCGGATACTTGATCCGCTTTGAGCATAGTTATCAGCATCACATTTTCTCCCGTTCGAATCGCTTCGCCTGTTACTACTACCTCCTTTACGGTCACCCCTACTTCTTCATCAGAAAAAAACACATTTTGGTAATTGACCTCTCCATCTTTGACTTCAATATTTTCAATTTCCTTGGGGGAATATCCCGTGTAAGTAAAAACTAAAGTATAAGTTCCCTCGGCAAGCTTCAATTGGTAATTTCCATCAAAATCGGTTGTAGTACCAACGGAGTTATCGGATTTCAAAAAAACATTTACTCCAATCATGGTCTCTCCGAGCGACTTATCAACGACCTGCCCCGAGATAGTTCCTTGTGAAAATAGGTGAGCAAATGGAAAAGCAAAGAGGAGTAAAAATACCAGAGTAGCATGGTTCTTATTCATGATGCACTATGATTTAAGATTTGGGTAAAAAAATGAATGATTAATATTGTTAGCTGGAAAAAATAAAATTTTGTATTTACATTTTTCACGCTGCAATTTTGACGATAAATTTCGAATCGGGGACTGTTTTCGGTATTAATATTATGTAAAGTTTCTGTTAAGGATTAATTGTAGGTGGCTATTTTCAATTAATCTCACTTTGTATATTTTTTGTCCAT
>JBCCJE010000469.1:0-4958 GCA_039027925.1 Bacteroidota bacterium | reverse complement strand
TTAAAAATTTCAACCATTATTTCGTTTTTTGATTTTACTATTGATAAAAAAATTGCTCAACGGTAAAAAATTAAAAAATTAAAAAATGAAATTTGCTATTCTAATTTTAACAGCGTGTTTTCTTTTTTCCCAACCTACCTACAAGGTTGACTTCGGAAAAGACAAAATGGGAGAAAACTGGAAAATCATCAACGACGGTGTCATGGGGGGATTGTCCAAAGGGCAGGTTACCTTCAATGATAACGCGCTCACCTTCAAGGGAAAAGTGTCCCTAGCCAACAACGGTGGATTCACCTCTTTCAAAAGTCCCTTCGAATCCATAGACCTTTCTGAATTTGAAAAAGTAAGGATGCGGGTACGCGGTCAAGGACAAACTTACGGGCTTACTTTAGAGGTGGAGCGAATTTGGTACATGCCTTACTTTAAGAAAAAATTCACCCCAAAATCTGACGACTGGGAAATCTTAGAGTTTTCGCTCGCAGACTTCGAGCAATACCGAATCGGTAGAACCACGGGAAAGATGTTGACAAAAAAGGAACTCGAAAATATCCTACGGGTAGGCATCATCACCGACGAAAAGAGAGAAGGTTCTTTTGAATTGGAGATTGACTACATCGAGTTTCTTTAAGGAGATTCAGGTGATAAAATTTTCTTCGTTACCTCAGCGTAGTGTTGAATCTTCGGACTGGGATGATGCAAAAGTCTTTCGATCAGCGGCAGGTACTTTTGCGCTCCCAATTTTCCGATCAAAAAAAGAGTAGCGATTTTCACCCGCTCGTCCTTGCCTTCCAAGAGCATTTCAAAACATGCTTCCGGCGTGACAATGGGTAAATTCAAATTTCGGATAGCTTCCTCGGAGATCGTTTCTAGCATACTAGATTCAATGAGGGGAATGATTGTTTTTTTGAGATCGGGTTCAAGCAGGTTATCCAAAAACTCAATTGCATTGATGCTCAGGTCTGATTGATTGCTATTCAATCCTCGATAAATTTGAAAGATATCATCGGGAGGATACTTGAGTCCTAGCAGCCGAAATATCCTTTCTAAGTTGCGATGGAGTCGTTTTTCTAAAATCTCAACAAGACTTTTACGGGCTTCCTTGACGGCTTCATTCTGCTGGGGCGCATCCTCTTCGTATTTGATTTGCGCATAAAGTATGGATAGCGTACGCTGATACAACGTCGCCTCGTCCAGTATTTTTTGTGCAATTGCTTTGGGGTAAAAATTCAAATGTGGATGTAAATTTCTCAACATGTTCAATCCACGTAAGGCCTCCAATCGAACTATCCCGTCGTTGTGTTTCAATAATTCTAGCAAGAAATCTACGGAAACTTGTCTGCTTATTTTTTTTACTACGGCAGGTACTCTACGTAAAATTTCCAATTCAAAATCTGGCTGGCTGATCTTAAATTTTAAAATGGGAATCAACCCTTCCTTAAAGTTTGCCAATGCTGCTTCGGCGTGCGGTCGGGTATTTTTTTCTTTTAAAAAATACAAAAGTTCGTTGACGAAAAGTGGACTCAGGGTATGCCCCGCCGCCGTGATCGCCTCTTGCGCTACCCTTGGATCAGTATCGGAAAAGTATTGTTTGATGAGGTGATAATAACTAGAAAAACCAGCGTACCCAATGGATTTGAGTAGGCTGATTTTTAGGAATTGGCGTTCTTCGGGAGCTGTAATATTTTGGAGGGATACTATTTTTTTATCAAGTACGGTATCCAAGTTCAGTTGATGTTGGAGAGTGAGGTTGCGCTTTGTCTCCTTGGCCAAACTGACTAGTGCTGCCCCGCTTACACGGTAGTCTTTATCGGTCAGGTATTTTCCCATCAATTCAATTTCGTCTTCGGGAACGCGGAGGAGTAAATATTCGAAGGCAGCAATTTTTACCTTTTGGGAAGGATGATGAGTCAGTTGCCTTACCTGATCGGATAAGTTATATTTTTTAAAAAAATACAGATTGTTCAAGGCCTCCGCCCGAACGGCGTTGGAAGGATCGTCTAGTAATTTTTTTATACTAAAAAATAATCTATCGTCGGGTTGTTGTTTGATTTTTTGTAGTACAAATAATTTTTGGGCTTCCTCTCCTTGCGCTAGTACTTTTCTAAAACCATCCAAGACGGACTGATTCGCCAAGTCGAATGTTTTTTCTGACTTTGACTTTGGTGCTACTTCTCTGAGTTTTAGGCGAAAAGCACGAAGGTATTCTTTTCGTACTTTTTGCGCAAAGTATATCCATAAAAGTAATAATCCTACAATTATCCAACTTACTGCTACCATCGGTAGGTCTCGTCCCTTGATGATAAAAATCAAAAGCAAACCAATGAATCCCGTAGCTAAGCTATCCACAAAAACATCAATAAAAATTTTCGTTTGATTTTTTATTTCTTGAGAAATGGGCATGATGAGAAGTTCCATTGAGGCCTTGTTGATGCTTTGTTTGAGACTACCATCTGCCATCTTGAGGAACACCGCCGCCATCAGTAGAGTAGGGAAAAAAAGTAAAAGTACCGAAGCCACGAAAATCATCACGGGCAGAAAAAATAGCGAAACGCCCACGCCGTAAGTCCCTACAATTTTTCGGGTGAGGAAAAGCTGCAAGATCAACGAGATGACATTGAACGTGGAAAACCAAAATCCAAAAAATGCCGTCAACTCATCGGCATCGGGAATGAGCTTAGAGGCAATACCGCCAAACAAATAATCTACTAACTTGGCTACCATCACGCTTACGCCTACGATACAAGCGATGTAGGTGAGGTGCTTCGACTGACGGATCAGTTGCAGTGGGCGGGCGGTGCTTTTCTTGATATTGCGTTTTCTTTCGAACGCAGGCGTGACGTTGGCTACGTTTTTTTCCCATATAGAAATGGTAATGGGAATACAACATAACAATAGTCCTGCACAAACGAAAGGCAGGCGTTCGCTCCCAATAATCTCTGCCAAAATGGAGGTGAGGTATCCTCCAAAAATTCCTCCCGCAATAGCCCCTGCTCCCACGAAACCGAATAATCGCTTGGCTTCTCGGGGGTTAAAAACCATGTTGGCGAGTACCCAAAACTGGGAGGTGGTCAGTAGCGCAAAAATGGATACCCAAATGTAAAAGAGGTACAGAAGGCTATTTTCCAATAAACGAAAGTGTAGAAAAAGACCGAAGATAATCAGGCTGACCACCGAGCCAATCAGGGTGCTAATGCTTATGGTGCGCAGTGGTATTTTTGCTAATAACCGAGCGTAGGTCACGGAGACGAGTGCCGCCACGATGGCTACTAAAATATACGCAATCGGCAATTGCTCTACGCCGTACTGCGCCAAAAACAAACCATTGATGGTCGGCTTTAATATGAGAAGGGTGGAGATAATCAGGAAGATATTGAGCTGCATGAGTAAGGCTCTTCGCAGCTCTCCCGTACGAATATCAAATAATTTGAAAAAAATAAATGAAATAGTAGCTTGGCTCTTTTTCAATGTTGAAGTGATTGTTGCGCATCTCCGAAAACTTACTCTCTCAAAACCTCATCAACGACTTTTCCTAGTTGGCGAATGATATTTTCACCGTCGGCATCCTCTACGAGTACGACTAGGATATACTGCCTCTCGGGGCCCCAAACCATGATGGAATCAGAATGGAACACACTCCAAGATCCTGACTTTCTAAAGAGTTTGGCTTCCGGAGCGATGCGCTCAAAAGTATTGACGAGCTTGTGGTGCAACTTAGGGTCAACCATGATTTCGAGCATCTGCTCGGAACGTTCTTCGTTGACCAACTGACCGAATGCCATCATATAGTAAAATCGAGCGACCTGCATCGCCGTGGCGGCGTGGCTGAGTCCTTCCATCGGGTCGGGATTACGCTGACCACCGGCGGCGTATCGCTTGCCTACCCAAAGCCCACCACCAACGGTTTTATCATACAATTTATACTGTGGGTTCGTCAGCACCCGCGCAATTTTGTGATAGCCCAAGCGATCAATCATTCTCGTAGAAGCCCGATTGTCGGATTTTGAAATCATAATTTGCATATCCTTCGTGACCTCTTCGGTCTCTTCTAATTCTCCTTTTTCTATCGCATCCATTGCGGCTAGGAGGATAGCAATTTTAGGTAGGCTAGCGGCGTACATCATTTCGTCTCCGTTAATTTCGGCCAACTCCACATTTTCTAAATCGCTCAGATTAACCACACTGACTGCTAGTTTTTTTTGTGAAATGAGTTGATCCCATTTTTTATCTTGTCGAAGTCGCGCTTCCAGTTTTTGTTCTAAGGTGATACTTTCGCAACTTCTCAAGGGAATAAAATCACCTTCGTAATCCACGCAGGGAATGCCCATCTCCTCGATGGATTGTGCCTGTGAGATTAGTGTGAAAGAGAGTAATGAAATTATCCAAAAAATATATTTCATCTTTAATTTTATAAATGTGAAAAAAAATTGTAAACAAAGATGTTATTTCATCTCTGCAAAAAATTATAAAGAAGGTTCGAAATTAAAAAAACCTTTTCGCCTGACAAGATATTTTTTTCCAATGAAGAAAATTATTATCAGACGAAAAGGTATGTGATACGTACTGTACTCTAAGCTACTCCGCTTTCGCTTCCCCATCGGCATAGAGTTCGTGAATTTTATTTTTCAACTGCTTACGAGCATGGTGGATTCTACTCTTGACGGTTCCCATCGGTACACCTACCGTCTCCTGAATCTCGTCGTAATGATAGCCCTGAATGTGCATCAAAAAGGGTGTACGAAAAACCTCATCCAACTCATCCACCAAGGCTATCACCTCATCAAAATAAACGTCGGACTCGCCGTCGTTGAATACCATATTTTTTAATGGTGAACTTTCTTGCGTGTCTTCTACCTCCTCGTGAAATAAGTTTCTTCTCTTGTTTTTGCGATAATTATTGATGAAGGCATTTTTCATGATAAGGCTTAACCATGCCTTCAAGTTGGTACCGGGCGTGAACC
>JBCCJE010000468.1:0-4960 GCA_039027925.1 Bacteroidota bacterium | reverse complement strand
TGTAGCTCCTACCGTTCAGCGTAAACTGAATGTCTCTTTGACCACTCACATTCGAAATCTTCGCTTTGACTACGGCTTTTTTGGTATCCGTAGTTGTATTGTTACGAGGTTGGGTGATTTGTACAGTTGGAGGATACTTAATTGCTCGGTAGGTGATACTGACCCTGTCTTCATCACTTCCGTCCGTATTGGAAGCTGCAATGACGATGGTGTTATTGCCTTCTCTCAGATCTACATTCGCACTTAAAATTTTTGTGGATGCGCTGTAAGAAAAATTATTGTAGCTCCTACCGTTCAGCGTAAACTGAATGTCTCTTTGACCACTCACATTCGAAATCTTCGCTTTGACTACGGCTTTTTTGGTATCCGTAGTTGTATTGTTACGAGGTTCAGTAATTTGTACAGTTGGAGGATACTTGATTGCTTGGTATCTAACACTAACCCTATCTTCATCACTTCCGTCATCATTTTTCCCCAACACCGTAATAGTATTGTTATCGTTTTGCATAGTCAACGTTGCGGTTACGATACCAGATACTGGATTGAAAGAAAAATTGCTCACGGTGTTGCCATTTACTCTGACTACGATGTCCTGCTTACGCTCTACGTGTCTTACCCTAGCGTCTAGGTTCACGGACGCAGTTGTAGCAGTACTGTTATTCAGCGGTCGGTTGATGGTTACTTGGGGTGGTAGCAAAGGTGTAGTTGCTTCACAGTTTTTGGTTGTAGTGTCTTCATCGCTGCCGGCGGCGTTGACGGCTCTGATAGTAATATCATTTCTGCCATCGTCCAGAATTACCGTACTTTCAAAAGCCATCGTATTCGCATCGAAAGAAAAATTGGAGATACTCCTTCCGTTGATCCTAAAAGTTATATCACGCTTTTGATCTACATTTTGGATAGTGGCTCTGACCGTAGTCTTACAAGCTACGGGGTTAGGATCAAAGGGATTCGCCGTGCTTGCACTGACCGACGTGATATTCACTACTGGCAGTACTATGAGTGGTGTGCTTCTTTTTACCACGATCCTTGCATTATCCTCATCGCTACCTGCTTCGTTATATCCTCTTACGGTCACTTCGTTGTTACCTTCTCTCAAATTGATATTAGCAGAAAAATCTCCATTCCTAGAGTTGAAAGTGAAATCATTTCTTTGGCTGCCGTTGACCAAAAATCTGATATCTCTCTTCGTAGTTACATTTTCCAATGCTGCTCTGATTGTAATATTTTTATTGGTCGTCTCGGAGATGCTACTCGAAGGCGTAGTGATCGTTACCATCGGTAATCTGACTACGGGAGTATTATCTCGATAGATGATCGTTACCTCGTCCTGTGCATTTCCAGCATCGTTGGTTGCTCTGATGACTACCTCGTTTCTACCATCCACTAAGATTAATTCTACGAAAAACTCACCAGTTCTACTATTGAAATTGAATAGGGTTCGTTCTCTACCGTTCACAAAATATCGGATGTCATTTTGAGAAGCAACGTTTCTGACATTGGCAGTTACTATCACATTTCTTTGAGTGGTTTCTGATGGATTTCTTGCGGGCGCAGTAATGTTCACGGAAGGTCTTATTATTCTAGGCTCGTAGATAATTGTTGCGTTATCTCTATCGCTACCATCTTGATTTCGCGCAATGATTTCAATTTCATTCCTACCTTCTACTAGTCTGATATTTGCGGAAAACTGATCCGTCCAATTATTATAATCGAAATTATTAATGTTTCTACCGTTCACGAAAAACTCTATATCATTTTTCCCACCTACGTTGGAGATGTCAGCCCGAACGGTAAAGTTTTCGTTGTCCGTATTTTGTGGTGATCTGCTGGGATTAGTGATTCTGATTCGAGGTGCAAAAGTAGGATTGACGATAGGATCATTAGAATTATCTCCGTAGTAAATAATTACCGTTTCTGCATCCGTTCCTACTTCATTGGATGCTGTGATGACCACTTGATTTTCGCCGTACACTAGGGGAAAATTAACTTGGAGTCTCCCTCGATTGTAGCTGAAGTTACTCGAAAAGCCATTTACGTCAACAGTTACGTCGGCTCGATTTCTTACGTTTTTTATTCTTGCCTCAACCCTTCCTGCCGTTGTTCTCGATACGTAAGGATTCGTACCTGGTCGAGTTACGTTGATGATGGGAGGATCTACCCTGCGTTCCCTTGCATCAATGATCCACTGCAATCCTAAATTGGTATAATGATGAATGTCGTTGTTGCCCGTAAGGTTGTTGTTATTATCCCAAAGTTCGCCATCTAAATCATCCGTTCTACCGAAAGTAGCCTTGTGACCAGCGTGCATCGAAAATCTAGGCGTGAACTGATAACCCAACTCGACTCCAAGCGATGGCATAAATTTTATTTTGCCATCACCAACGGCGTTACCGTGTGCATTGGTTTCGTAGTTGCCGTCGAGGATGTTGTTTTGCAGGATGGATTTGATACTCGATCTGCTATCATTTTCGTCAATGCCCGAATAATCGTATATGCCATTATTATTAGCTTGATCTAATTTAGTGTTGTACCAATCCAAATTTACGCCACCGTAGAGAGAAGCGACGACACCCGTTCGTTCTCGTAATCTGTTAGCTGTCAAGACACCTTCTAATCCCAATTCAAATTGTTGCGTTTTGTGATTTTGAAAAACATAACCTTCGGCGGGTGGCGTCAAGTAATCCAATCCTTCCCCCTGATTTCGAGTGCCATTGAGTGCAGAATTATTTAACAAGCCAGTTGCTCGCTTGGTATCTAGCCCCAAGGTTTGGGAGTACAACCAGCGCCCTCGCCAATCAAAAGACAATCCTGCGCCGGGGCGGTAATACATATTTTTTCCTAAGGTCATCCCAAATCCGTATCCGTCAAAAGTAGAAGGAACATCACTTTGTTGGTAGGCCCAGCCACCGTTGATGCCTAGCGTCCACCAGCCACCATCTCGGGCGGGAAAATAACTTCTTTGAATTTCTTGTGCGGTTGCAGTAAAAGCACTTACGAGGAGGAGTGCTACTATTCCGAGGTTTTTGATTAAGGTTTTCATACACAACAGTTGTAAAGTTTTATTCAATATGGTTAATGTGGGTGTGTTCTTGATTAGATGATATTTTTGAAGAAAAATAGGGGTTTTTATTCCATTTTGAAAGTCCCTAAAATGAGCATTTTAAGAAATAAAAATTGTAGAAAGGCGATAGAATGCACAGCCAAATGCAGAAGTGTAAAACCTCTTTAGTAGAGCTTAAAAAATTGATCATCAATGCTTTACGATTTATTTTTCTATATCACTTATTTTTCTACTAAATGAAATAAAACACCGAAACAATTATGTTAAAATTATATGTGTTTTCGATGAAGTTTAACTAACCTTTAATGTCAAATTTTTATAATGTTAAGGAGAAAAAATGGGTTCTTATAAAAGAGCTACAAAATAACAAAACAATAGAACATGAATCATCCCAAATTTTGAAAGATTAACTTGAGTAAAACGAAGGAAAGAGCATGTCCTAAGCATAAAGTTTTATCAGGATGTTGGGGATGAAAAACGGATGCATAACTAAAACTTACTCACTTACTTTTTTTTGTTCTTTATCCTATGTTGTTCCACAACTCATTGGCTTACAGGAATGTTAGCATTTTATAGAAAGCATTATCCTTACGGTGAACTGCTGAAACGTGGTAAGTAATTCATCTGGATTTAACGGATCTAGAGTTTTACGTAATCCTTGCTCACTTGGTATGGCACTTATCTGATACACTTGTTCCAGCTTTTCCTTGTGCGCAGGATAATTTCCTAAAAGAGATAATACCGATGGGGCTTTTTAAACTGAACATGACAAAGCTGCTCATCAATTAAAGCTTCTTACCGATACGCTATTGCGTAGTGGTTTTTCAAGATCATCCACGAGGAGTTGTAAGTCATTTTCTAGTTGTAGTTTGTATTGGGGGTTTGCGTAACTATTTCGAAAAATAATAGAGCAATCTTCCCTTTGGGGAGGGATTTGATCTGCTTCGGTAATGGGTTGCTCGCCAGTAGGTATGGTCTCTTCTTCCTCTACTTGATTCTCTATTTTATTGGTCACAGCCGTTAGTCAAAACTATGCACTTTTAGTGCAAGACTTTAGTTAGCTAGCTCCGTTGGATTTATTAGATTTGTTGTGGAGTTTCTGCGTAGCAGAAGCGGAAGCATAAATCTAATAAATTCATGAGAAAGAACCGAAGAAGTAGTCATAGTACAACAAGATTGACTTGTCATCTGGTATGGGTAACAATATATATATATAAAGTACTAAAAGGTGAGATACAAAAACGATGTAGAGAATTACTAATTCAGATAAGTGATGCATAAGATGTCCAGATTCTATCGGGAGCGGTAAGTAAAGATTGATTACATCTACACATAGAGTATGGACTTAAATAAGTCGATTAGTAATTTGGTAAGAAAGTACAAAGGAAGGAGTTCGAGAAAATTGCAGATGGAATATCCCGAATTGAAGAAACGCTACTGGGGTAAACATTTTTGGGCAATAGGATATGGTTGTTGGAGTAGTGGAAATGTTACAGAAGAGATGATAAATGACTATATAGAATATCATAGAAATCCTTCTAATAAAGATATTGATGATAAATTTATCTTAGAATAACAAAAGAAGGCGTAGCCTCTTTTATGGCAGACTTTCAGTCTGCCGTCATGTGAACCTATGGACTTTCAGTCCATAGTGGCTTAGTTCCTAATTGGTCAAACTTAATTTCTATTTCATTAATGGTAGTTTCAGCATTTTCACATTTCTCTTTTTGTTTCTTCTTTTCAGACTTGGCTGCAATCTTACTTTCTTTAACTTCCTTATTTTTTGAGGTTGAAATCTGTCCAATCAAAGGAGAAATGCAAAAAGTCAAAGCAATGCAAATCAGTAAGAGCGACTTTAAAAATTTCATAATATTGGTTTTTTAGTTAAAAAATAAG
>JBCCJE010000467.1:0-4963 GCA_039027925.1 Bacteroidota bacterium | reverse complement strand
CCGCAGCCGATTATGCCGTAGCGTGTCGTTTGCATGTTTGTGTCCTTACTTCACTTCAGGAGGACAAAAAATAAAATTGTGTTGAGTCACTTTGTCGTTCGGTTTTATCCCGAAATTGATTATTGGGTACGTCCCTATTTTGAAGGTGCGCTGGGCATGAAAAGTTTATTTACTAGAACGGTGATTAAAGATAGAACGGGTGGCATCAACGAAACCATCAATAGCCAATTTGATCAAAGCGACTTTGCGTTGAGTCTCGGCGGAGCAGTGGGTTTCGAAATTCCAATAAAAAAAGAGTACCTTTTCGTCGAAGCCAAGTGCTCTTTTTACAAGGGATTTACCGCAGAGTACTACGCCAGAAGAGATGATTACCAAGGTTCACTTATTCCGATAAATGCCTTTGAAATAAGAAAATCCAATACAGATTTTATCGTTCCACAAATTGGATTTAAGTTTTTGATCGGCTTTGGAAATAATGAGGAATACGAAGAACGATAGACAAGTGAATACAGTATCACAACACGGTAGGTACTTCTCACTTTTCACTTTTCATCCCTCTCTCTTCAGCTAGTGAACATATCGAGCACATAAGGGTTTATGATTGCAAACATGCTTCGCTCAAAATTAAGATTGGAAAAAACTTGAACGAGCACAATAGAATATAACAAAAAATGGACGGAGGACATATCGAAAAGAAAAAGGAACGTTACTATGAATACCACGAGTTCTTAGTGGATCGGAGGCAAAAACCGTTACGGGTAGATCGGTATCTTTTGGATAGGATGGAAAATGTATCCAGAACAAAAATCAAAGATGCCGTCAAGGGGGGATTCGTTAAGATCAACCACATGGACGTCAAGCCCAACGAAAAAGTTAAACCTTACGACCTCATTACTGTATTTCTGTATCGCCCCCAAGGCTACTCAGATAGTGTAGTACCTGAGGATATTCCCATCAATATCATTTACGAGGATGACGACATCTTGGTTGTCAACAAGGAATCGGGCATGGTGGTGCATCCCGGCATCGGCAATTGGAATGGTACTTTGGTCAATGCCCTGGTATATTATCTAAAGGATACCAAAATCCCAGTCAAAGATGGCAACACGAACGATAGGCCAGGCTTAGTACACCGAATAGATAAAGATACTTCGGGGCTTCTGGTGATTGCCAAATCCGAGTTGGCGATGAGTAGTCTCGGCAAACAATTTTACGATCATACCATTGATCGAGAGTACTACGCCTTGGTTTGGGGCGATGTTCAAGAGGACAGCGGTACGATTGATGGTCATATCGCTAGGCATCCCATCCACCGCATGCGAAGAACAGTTTTTCCAGATGGCGAGCAAGGCAAACACGCCGTCACCCACTACGAAGTGGTAGAAAGATTTTACTACGTGACCCTCGTCAAATGTAAATTGGAAACGGGCCGAACCCACCAAATAAGGGTGCACATGCAGCACATTGGTCACACTTTGTTCAATGATAAAAGGTACGGCGGTGATCGAATTTTGAAGGGAACCGTTTTTTCTAAGTACAAACAGTTTGTCAGTAACACCTTCAAAGCCCTCCCCCGACATGCACTACACGCTAAGTCGTTAGGCTTCATTCATCCCCGTACGGGGGAGAAAGTTTCCTTTGATTCAGAGATTCCAGCAGATTTTCAGGAAGCTATTGATCGCTGGCGAAAATATCTAGCTAGTAGGAAGGAGATGGAATGATGAGTTGTTTTATCCATCGTCGGATATTATCATCAGCGATCCAACTCCTCCATCCTGTGAATCCTTGCTCGCTCTTGATTGCGATCTATGCGCCATCCAGTTTTATCAATTTTACTTTCTAGTCTTTCTTCGTCTTCGTCCGGAATCTCTGGGAAAAAGTCGAGACCAGTTATTTTTTCGATCTCATCAATCGTAACAGCGTAGTCCATCAGAGCGCGCGTACTAATTTCGTTGGGCATGATGAATGCGATTCCCTTTAGCCCCGGTTGCGTGTAATCTAGGATAACTTTGTAGTATTCTTCGGGCACGGCTACCTCGTTGGGGCCGATAGTCTCCCGAATATCTCTAGTCAACACGGGGCCGGTGATGACGTATAAATGTTTGTTATCCCACGCCCAATCTCTTACTCGTTCCTCTAGTTCTCGCCAAATACCAGAATTAAAATTGCGAATCTGTGGACTCATATTGCTAAGATAAAAGGTCTCAGAAATTGCCCGTTCGTTAAAAGCCATATCTCCCGAAGGCACTAAGTGTCCTCGATCATAACCACTTCCTCGGTAATCCGCTTTTACCGCAGAGGACTTTCTGACTTTTGGATCAGGACGAAAATTATTAGGCCGAGGTACATTCGGTACTCGGATACTTTCCTTCGTCAATTCGTAGGCAACCCATTCGGGTTGTTCGTGTTTTTCGGAATAGGACAGTGCGTAGTAGTTGTGTTTGATGATGTATCCTAAGTTGGTGGAAGGAAAAAAATCCGTAGGTAACACGTAGTCAGATTCGGATAAATCAATCTCTACCCGTTGTCCTCCTTCCTGATCGGGAGTATTGCGGGAAGGAATCTCCCCCATTTCTTCTTCACCTTGAAAGGCATTAAAAAAATATAAAAGCCCACCGAGGATTACTGCAAAGACCATAGATTTGGAGAGGAGTCCGCCGCCACTTGCTTTGTCGTGATTTCTTCTAAAATTTGCCATAGATGTTAATTTATTGTTAGGTTGCGGTTCGCAACTTATGATTTTTTCGAAGGCCAAAAATAAGAAATAAAAACTGCAACTACTTTTTTCCGATCCTCGGTACTACCCATTTTGACATCAAGTAAATCAGTTCGTTGATTGGAAGGGTTTCGAGGTCGTCGTCATCGTATCCTTCCTCTGCCGTGAATTTTTCGAAGTAAGTTTGGAACTCATTGTATTCTTCCCAAATGATGGAACCACTTGGTTGCTTGGGATGCAAGATGGTTGTCAACCAATTTCTAATAATGAGAACCAACCTTTCGGGACTCTGACCATACACTTGAATATCATTTCCTGACAAATCGGAAAGGGCTTTTTGGTAACGAAACTTTTCGGTATCAACGATGAGGTTTCGCTTGGTGGATAATCTACTTCGCTTGGACGCACTCCGAATACCAATGTCCAAGCCTAATTCAAAAGGCATATTGAAGCGAGCGAGGTCTCCAGCTTTTTTTGCGACCATCCGAGAGAGGTCGTGGATACTGTATTTGGAATACCTGATGAGATTGATGATTCTATCAATTCTTACCGCACCAGAGTCGGTGGTTTGTGCCATTTGGGGTTTCAATCCTAAATAGACAATGGTGAACAACATTGGATCTAAAAATTTTTTGTATTCAGTATCGAAAGGACAGTTGATAAATACATTTCTATCAAATGTGGATGAGGGCATCTAGGACTTTTTTTTGAAAAAATAATTCAATGACAATGATTCAATATCAATTTCAATAATTCAATATCAATGACAATACTTCAATGACAATACTTCAATGACAATACTTCAATGACAAAATTACCCATTCGTGCTTAACTTGATTATTGAAAATTTCAAAATTGTAGGATTGACATTGATATTGGATGATTGTCATTGACATTGATATTGGATTATTGTCATTGTCATTTACATTGAATCATTGATATTGAACTATTGTCATTTTCGCTGCTCACCCACTGATGCTTCTGGCTACCGTACCATCTTCGTTGTGGATGATGATACTGGAGGCGATTCCTTTTTCCATCATTTCTTTAGCTTGTTGGATGGCTTGGCTACGGGTATCTAAGATACGGTGGGCTTTTTGCGCACCTTCTCGCTTGATAATCCAAAGCTCTCCCCGAGCGATGATGTGTAGGTTGTTGCGTTCTGGTGATTTGGAGGCTACCTCTAGTTTGTTTGCAATTCTTTTTACAAATTCTTCATCATGAGAATGCTGCTCCTGCATTGGGTCATTGTGATGATGTGCCATAATGGACTTATTTTTTATGGATAAAACAATTAAGTTTTTTCCCTTCTTTTTTTTCTTTTTCATAATCCTTAGCTGGTTTGAATTTTTCTAAAGAACAATAAAGGAAAAGTTATTCCTGATAGTCGTTTATCAGTAGTACGTTTGATTTATAAATATAATGAAAATAGTTGACGATCCGAAAGGAGTAGGGATATAAGCTCAGCAGATTAATTCATCAAATTACTGACCAAAAAAGTACATCAACTGCGCCGCCGAATCGCCTAAAAATCACTAAAAAAACGACTGGCGTGTCGGTTCATATTGTCTTGCATCTGAGTACCATCTATATAATTATTACCGTCTATTTCTTCGGGGACATTTCGGTAGAGTTCCAGTTGCCATTGTGGATTGTTCAGTTCACCACGAGCCGTGCTGTGAAGGATTCTGTAATCAGTACCGAGTGCGGGGGCATAGAAAAGAAACTTAACGTTGGTTTGGTTGGTTACGGGAAAATCATTGTATATCCAAATTTCGTAGGGCGGCGCACTAGGATCAGTATCCACCGCCACAATGTCGTCGGGTCGTCCGTAGCGGATATAGACATACCCCCTATCGGTTTCGAAGCCGTGCCCAAATCCGGAGGTGTACATTCGATCTACGGCTTTGGCTATTTTCATAAAAGCCTTGTAGGTAACATCGGGTTGGTTAGGATTTTGGTTCACCCAAAAATTAAAGAGAAACCGCTGCTGAATAGTGGTATCCCTATTTTTGACGACGGAGTTGAGTAATTCTACGTCATTTTCTCGAACCAAGGGAGCAATGGCTCTTAGGCTATATTCTAATTCTTCCTGATTCAACGCAGCCACAAATTCATCTTTGATGGCGATGGTTTCCGTCACCTCGTGGGTGGCTTGGAGAAATGGATTGCTCCTTTGAAATTCAATCGTTTTTCTGGATAACAACTGCTTGGCACGATTTCGAATTTCCACAAAGAGTCGGTAAT
>JBCCJE010000466.1:0-4972 GCA_039027925.1 Bacteroidota bacterium | reverse complement strand
TTACATCAACATTTGCGAATATGAATCCAAGTACTGTAGTGGTGCTTAACATAGGTCGTAGATTTTTGTGTGAATACTAAATCTTACGACCTTTTCTTTTTTTCGGTCTAGTCTTTATTCAAAAATTGCACGGACTATTGTTGATGAAGCTTGGCAGGATTTATTGGAAAAACTTATCGTATTAGAATACAACGACGGCACCTATAAGCGCGTACATCCCTTAGTAGAGGCTTCACAACTTTATCAGCAATATGTTGGGTAATTATTCGGAAGAATTTCCTTTATTAAAAAAACTCCTACGGACAGCAGCCTTTCGGTTTGTCATCATCCGCTACAATCACTATTCGTTAGTAAAACAAATCGAAAAAGACCTCGCCAGCTACTATCCTAATAAGACTATTGCGAAACTCGACGCAGAGACGACCAACTTCCCTACCTTACTCCGCACTTACCTCAAATTGGAAGGAGGGATGCTATGGGTAGAAAACTTTGGAATACTCCTTAAAGAGGAAACCAACTCCCTCGGCGAGGTCACGGAGACCATGCAAAAAGAAAATGATCGCCGACACGCCATCACCTCGGGACTCAACCTCCGAAGGGATAAACTCGCCAAAAAAAATAATGCTCTGCTCATCTTCGTAGCAGCTACGCCTGACGATAATTACCTCCGTACTATGATGGAAAAAATGCCTGACTTGTGGTCATTCCGTTCTTTGTTTTTAAACTTAGAAATGGAGAGAGAAAAAGTAACTATGCCTATCGTTGGTCAAAATACGCCAAAAATCAGCATCGGAGAACCCACGCCCTCCCAATGGAAAAAGAACGAAAAAGAAATAAGTCGCTTATTAAAATCTTTAGCTACCACAACAGAAGCAGATGTTTCCTTGAAACTTTCGATCTATCCTTCCCTGACGCGATTACTGGTGGAAAATGGAATTTATGATCAAGCTATTGTATATTTTCAGGCATGGCTAAGCTTTACTGACGAAAAACAAAAGGAAAAAATATTATTTGATAAAGGTGATGCTCTGATCAAATGCGGAAGAATTTCTGAGGCCTTAAATTGTTTTGAAAAAGCTTTGGACTTGTCTAAAAAGTATGGTAATAAAAATGGAGAAGGATTGTGTCTAAAAAAAATAGGAGATATTCAAATATACTCAGGAGCCTTAGATATTGCATTAATATCTTTTGAAGGATACCAAGCGATCTTCAAAGACTTGTTAAATAGTGATTCAGAAAAATTATCATATAAAGAGAATTTGGCGATCTCATATTCCAAACTAGGGTACACTCAAAGTTCGCTAGGTAACTTGGAAAAGGCACTAAGTTACTTTGAGGAAGGGATAACATTGTTTGAAGAATTATATTTGAGTTATCCTCAAAATGTGAGTTATAAGAATGGTCTGGCTATTATGTATGAGAAACTAGGCTCAACGCAAAGTTCGTTAGGCAACTTGGAAAAGGCACTAAGTTATTTTAAGGAGGATACTAAATTAACAAAAGAATTATATTCGAGTTATCCTCAAAACGTGAGTTATAAAAATGGCTTGGCGATCTCGTATTCCAAACTAGGCTCAACGCAAAGTTCACTAGGCAATTTGGAAAAGGCATTGAGTTACTTTGAGAAAATGACAAGGTTATTTGAAGAATTATATTCGAGTCATCCTCAAAATGTGAGCTATAAAAATGGTTTAGCGATTTCGTATGAAAAATTAGGGAATACTGAAAGCTTACTGGGTAACTTGGAGAAGGCGTTGGATTACTTTGAGAAAGATAAGGAATTAACAAAAGAATTATATTTGAGTTATCCCCAAAATGTGAGCTACAAAAATGGGTTGGCGATCTCTTATTCTAAATTAGGGGACACTCAAAGTTTGCTAGGTAATTTAGAAAAGTCATTATGTTATTTTGAAGAGTCTAATAGGTTGATAAATGAATTGTATTCAAATTACCCCCAAAGTGTGAATTTTAAAAATGGGTTGGCTTACTCGTATTCTAACCTAGGTCAGTTTTACAGAAATCAAAAAAAACAACCTCAAAAGGCTCGATCTTATTTTGAGAAATCTTATCAAATGTGGAAAGAACTTACAGAGCAATTTCCAGCGTACAAAGAATTTCAAAAGAATTCTAAATGGTCAAAAGAAATATTAGAAAATCTACCATAACTTTTGCTGGTGTCGCTTCAAGCGCCGCTAACAATTTTTATTTTTTAGAGGGAAACGGCGTTGTTGCATGAACATCTATCCTTTGGTTAAAGAGGTTTTTCGATTGCATAAATTTTTTGTAAAATAATTTTTCTTATAAAAATTTGGCAAAAATCAGAAAAACAAAATAATAAATGTTCATGCAACAACACCGAGGGAAAACTAAGAGGGGCGCTGAAAGCGACCCTCTTGAAGTGAAGTCATCTCTTTTTAACTACCTTCCCATTGACTGTTTTAGGATAAATGCTCAGTGCCTTATTATTAACCAATTCCAAGACTTCTAAGGAAGGACTACTGCCTATCTCTTCCGCAATGCTTTTTAGCTGATAGCAACTTTTAAAGCCCAAATATTTTAGCTGGGGAAGTTCTCCCAACGAGGCAGGAATCTCTTGTAGGGTAGGACTTCCATCAATGCGTAAGAGTTCTAAATGTTGGAAGTCTGCAAAGAAAGGAGGGAGTGTTTCCACCATATCCAAACCAAATAGAAAGAGTTGTCGAAGTTGGGTCAGGTGCTTTAGTTCTTCGGGGATGGTGTAGGTATTTAGGTAGAGTACTTCGATATTTTTTAATTGTCCGATCCCTACTAAGTCTTCCGTAAAACGAAATTTTAGTTTTAACTTTTTGAGGTTAGTGAGGGTATAGATCGCATCAAAGAGCGCGTGGGAAGTTTCGTTGGTGTGGGTACGGAAGTCCAATTCTTCTAGTTGTTGGAGTTGCCCGATGTTAGACGTAAATAGATGCTCACAGCTAAAGATGATGAGTTTTTTTAGTTGTTGGAACTCTCCCATCTGAGCGTCGAAGTGGGAGAGTTGTCCGTTTACACCAACTAAGGATAATTCTTCCAATTGGGTGAGTTGTGCTAGTCCGACATCAAAGTCATTGTTGAAGCTAGCATTGGTGAGCGTAAAACTTTTGAGATTTTTTAGATGTCCAATGGATGCTGGTAGTTCTTTTAAATTTTTGCAGTCGAGCAATTGAAGCATTTGGAGCTTGGTGAGTGAACCAATTTTTTCGGAGACAAAATTTAATTGATCGCTATTGAGTTGAAGCACTTCCAAGTCTTTGAAAACTTCAACATCATCTTCCAAGCGTTTAAAAGACCTACTTTTGATTATCAACTTCTTTAATTTTTTCAGTTGATAAATTTCGGGAGGTAGTTGCTCCAAGTAAGTCATTTCCAATTTTAAAAATTCCAAATTGGTGAATTGTTCGATATTTTCTAAAACCGTATCCGCTTTACCAATGATATTGAAAAGGTGTAGTCCCGTGACTGCTTTAGGATCGTAGGTAGCGGAACGTAACAATTCATTGACGGAACCGATACGGAGGACATTTTCAGTTTTAGGAATTTTAAACTTATCTACTAATAGCAAACGTTTTGCTTTTTTGTTCCAAGAGATACCAGCGTCTTGGGCAGTAAGCGGAATACTCAAAATCAGCAACGACCAAACGAAGTAATCGTATAATTTCAATTTTCTCATAACAATTTATTTACAATGATTATTTGTTGGTGTCGCTTCTAGCACCACTAACAATTTCTAAAGTAATGAAAACTAAGTAGGGCGCTCGAAGCGACCTACTTAGAGAACGTGACGCTCGAAGCGACCCTTTTTAGGATACTCTCAAAATGGTAACTTCCCTAAATCCACATTGCCTCCCGACAGAATAATCCCCACCTTCTTTCCTCGGAAAGCTGATTTATTCCGAAGCAACGCCGCAAACGGAACAGCGCAAGAGGGCTCAATGATGATTTTCATACGTTCCCAAATCAAGCGCATAGCGTGGATAATTTCGTCTTCTTCCACTCTGATAATTTCCTCTACGTACTCTTGGATGATGGGAAAATTATAATGCCCTAAGACGGTACGTAGCCCATCCGCTACGGTGAGAGTGGTTTCGTTAGATTCTATTTTTCCACTTTGCAAAGAGCGGTAAGCATCATCCACCGCAAAAGGTTCACCACCTACCGTCTTACAATTTTTTCCAAAAAAATGAGCCGCCAGCGCAGTGCCCGCAATGAGACCACCACCACCTACGGGAGTCATCACGACCTCCAAGTCTGGATAATCTTGTAACAATTCAATTGCAGCAGTTCCTTGTCCGAGAATAACTTCTACCTGATTGGAGGGATGTAGTTTGGTTGCTCTGGTTGCTTCTGCAATTTTATCAGTAGTAGCTTGTCGTACTTCGATTAAAGGTTCGCATTCGGTGATCTTTCCGCCGTATCCGCGCACCGCATCTTTTTTTACCTGTGGAGCATTACTCGGCATAACGATGTAGGCTTTGATCCCTAGGGACTGGGCACTCAAGGCGACAGCTTGCGCAAAATTTCCGGAGGAGTGGGTGACGACACCTTTAGCTTTTTGCTCTTCCGTCAGGCAAAGCATAGCGTTGGCTGCTCCTCTCATTTTGAAAGCCCCCATGCGCTGGAAGTTTTCACATTTAAAATAAAGTTCCGCTCCCGATAATTGATTTAATGCCGAGGAAGTGAGTACGGGGGTTCTATGAATATAAGGTTGTATTCTCTGGTGGCAGGCTAGGAGGTCTTCCTTTTGGTAGTTCATTTTTAGTCCTTGTTTCTTAAAGTAGCTTAGATAAGCTCAAAATTAGAAAACCATTGTTATTAAAAAAAGAAATATTGATCTAAAAGAGTGTTGTGGTGGTTTTCAAAGTGTACTTTTTTTGCGCTAAAATTTAAAAAAGATAATGTAGTAGTCTAATTTTATCAGCAATTTCTTAAATGGAGATATGTCGTCCCTCTAGGACTC
>JBCCJE010000465.1:0-4984 GCA_039027925.1 Bacteroidota bacterium | reverse complement strand
TTAAAAATACTCGCCGATGCTAAGGCATCGACTGTGTTTTTTGCCTTGTCTAGTTCCAAAATTCATCCAAATTCAACCCGTCACTATTAACTTGAACGACTACTAAGGGCTTGCCGAAAGATTAACAAATGATCTTAGGTGCTTTTCCATATAAACAATCAATGAGAAATGGTGCTCATCTCCTGCGTGATGAATATTGAAAAATCAAATACAACAACATCAATATCGAAGACAGAGCAGCCACGACGTAGGTCATCGCAGCCCATTTCAAGGCATCTTTAGCACCGTCATATTCTGCCCCCTGTGCTACGCCAGTTTCGTCTAGCCAGTTTAGTGCCCTTTTACTCGCATCAAATTCTACGGGCAAGGTAACGATGCTAAACAGAGAAGTCATAGCAAAAGCAATCACAGTTACCAACATCAAAACAGGCATGGTATCCATCAAAGCAAATGCCGCCAAAAATAAAACAGATAATGCCTTGGAAGCGATATTGACAATGGGGACGAGCGTAGATCTCATTTGCAACATGGGGTAATCCGTATCGTGCTGAACGGCATGACCTACCTCGTGGGCAGCCACAGCGGCAGCCGCTACGTGACGACCATTATAAACGTCAGGACTCAAAGAGACCACCTTCGTCTTGGGGTTATAATGATCCGTCAGCATACCTTTGCCTTGTACCACCCTCACTCCGTGTACATTATAGTATTCCAGCATATTTTCTGCTACCTCCCGCCCCGTCATTCCACTCCGAACACCCACTTGGCTGTATTTTCTGAATTTACTTTTTAAAGTATTCGAAACCCATCCTCCGACGAGAGATCCGAAACCCAAGATAGCCATATACATTATATCCATTACAGTATGTTTTTGATTGGGAAAAATAAATAATTCTATCGGTTTGACAAAAAAATTAAAGGGAGGTCACTTGAATATATTTTTTTCATATAAGATGAGGGAGAGATGCGTGAGGGGCGTAATCGGGATTTATCCCCAAAGTTTCTGTTAAAATGTGTACAAAAAGCTACAATGAAGTAGCTCATGCTAACTTTTTGTTTTAGAGTAAAATGTTAGTTTATTGTTAGAATCAAAAAGTTGTACAATTTCAAAACCTCAACTTTATGTTTTTCAACGCAAGAATATAGCTTTTAGCAAATTTTAGCTGGGGACAAATTCCGATTACGCCCATACGAGAGAAAATAAGCGAACACAAAAATAAGAGAATAAATCCATACGCTTACACCCGCTCCTTTTCTTTCTACTCTATCACACTAAACTTCGTATATGGTCGGAGTATTTCGGGAATAACGATGCCCTGAGGAGTTTGGTTATTTTCTAACAATGCTGCTACAATTCTTGCTAAAGCCAGCGCACTTCCATTCAGAGAATGTCCAAGATGGGTTTTTCCCTTTTCGTCTTTATACCGAAATTTCATTCGGTTGGTTTGAAAAGTTTCAAAATTAGAAACAGAACTTACTTCTAGCCATCTCTTTTGGGCAGCGGAGTACACCTCAAAATCGAAAGTCAAAGCAGACGTAAATCCTAGATCACCTCCACACAATCGAAGGATTCGGTAGGGCAGCTCCAGTTTTTTAAGGATGCCTTCTACGTACGCTATCATTTCTTCCAGAGCAGCATAAGATCTATCGGGATGCTCTAGGCGTACAATCTCCACTTTATCAAATTGATGTACCCTGTTCAACCCTCTGACGTGTGCCCCGTAGGATCCTGCCTCTCTCCGAAAGCATGGCGTATAGCCGCACATTTTGATAGGAAAGTCTTTTTCCGCAATGATTGTATCTCGGTAAATATTAGTAATCGGTACCTCCGCCGTGGGAATCAAGTAAAGATCGTCTTTTACTGCGTGGTACATTTGACCATCCTTATCGGGTAGTTGTCCAGTCCCTCTAGCACTATCCTCATTCACCAGATGGGGAGGAATGATCTCCTCGTATCCAGCGGCATCCGCCTCATCCAGAAAGAAATTAATCAGCGCACGTTGTAGCTTAGCTCCTTTCTTTCGGTACAGCGGAAAACCACTTCCCGTGATCTTTGCGCCCAGCTCTAGATCAAATAACTCGTACTTTTTGGCTAGCTCCCAGTGCGGCAGTGCATCCTCTCCTAAAGTAGGCAACTGCCCGCTCCAATCTTTGTGGACTTCGTTATCTTCATCAGTATTACCAGCAGGCACAGAATCGTGGGGAACATTGGGCACTTGCAGCAAAGCAACTTGCAGGTCAGCTTGCGCCTTGCTCAGGGTTTCGCTCCACTCCTTTTGCTGTACTTTTAGTGCAGCTATTTTATTTTTTAGTTCTTGTGCTTCTGCACCTTTACCTTGTTTATACAGTCCGCCAATTTCTTTAGAGATTCGATTGGATTCGGCTAAGGAACTATCGAGAGCCGTTTGGGTACTTCTGCGCGTTTCGTCGAGTGCGATGATGTTGTCAATAATCGCCAAATCTTTCTCGGCAAAATTCCTAACTTTCAGACCTTCCACCACACGGTCTTTGTGGTCTCTAATAAAATTGATTTGTAACATTGGTAAGGACATAATTTTGTGAAAAATAAAATAATCAACGGGGTGACCGAGCATCGAAGCTGAAAAGTTCTATTTTCGTGCTCTGGGATGAAGACATCAAAAAAATTAAAAAGAATTTTTTTTTACCCCAAAAAGGCATCTATTCTAGGAGTTCTACCGTATATTGTGGAAAAATTTTTTAATTTTTTGCAAAGATAGTATTTGAATTTAAAAATAAAACGTATTTTTGCGAAGTCAAAAAGAAAACACACCTTCGGTTTATTTTCCATTATCAAGGCAATAATTTTCTTAACACCTAGTTGATAAATAAACCAACATATCTATCTTCATTCCCACTTCAGAAGTTGAAAATAAGTATCAAGATAGCCAAAAGAACAGGTGACTGCGCTTACGAGTATCCCACATTTCAAGTCTGTACTTTTTCATGTTTAATATCTTTACAGATAAAACTAATCACCACGATATAAAACCTTAATTTTTTCATATTATTTAAATGTAGATTTTTAAAAATCTAGTAACTAATGAAATACGACATATTGCAACTTAATGACATGCTTGTTCCTGAGTTGAAAGACCTTGCAAAAGGGTTAGGTATCAAAGGCCTCAACAAACTCAACAAACAAGAACTCATCTACAGAATACTCGATGAACAAGCTGTGAAAGAAAAAGAAAACGCTCCATCCGACTCTGATAATTCTCCACAAAAAGAAACTCCAATGGCTAAAAAGAGCGACGAAGAAAAAACTAAAAGTAAAAGAAGACCGCGCAAAAAAGTCAGTATTGCCGAAGCCAATAATCCCCTACCCGAAACATACGTGGAGACGGAAGAAGAAGAGGACGAAGTAGAGGCGGAAGAAATAGAAGAGGAAACAACAGAAGTAGAAGAGGAGGTGGACGAAAATCCACCAATGGAAAGAGAACGCCGACAACGTCCCGAAAGAAATGATCGGAATGATCGTCCTGATAGAAATGAGCGCCCCGATAGGAATGATCGCAGAGACCGGAGAAATGGAGAACGCGAAAAAGCATCGCCTCCAGCTTTCAATATAGAATTGGATGGTATCATTGAAGGAGAAGGCATACTGGAAATGATGCCCGACGGATACGGTTTCCTTCGCTCCGCTGATTATAATTACCTGACCTCCCCCGATGATATTTATGTTTCCCCTTCACAGATTAAATTGTTCGGTCTCAGAACTGGCGATACTGTTTGTGGGGCAATCCGACCGCCCAAAGAAGGAGAAAAATATTTTGCGCTGCTGCGCGTATCCAGAATCAACGGACTAGACCCTATGGATATTCGCAACAGGGTGCCGTTTGACTATCTTACCCCTCTTTTCCCTAGAGAAAAATTTGAATTAGTGAATCCTACAAGTGGTGGAAAAGACTACGGTAATCGAATGATTGATCTTTTTACTCCCATCGGAAAGGGGCAAAGAGGACTGATCGTTGCACAACCCAAAACAGGTAAAACATTTCTACTGAAAGATGTTGCCAACGCTATTTCTGCTAATCATCCCGAATGCTACATTATTGTTCTACTCATTGACGAACGCCCCGAGGAAGTTACCGATATGAAGAGAAGTGTACGTGCCGAAGTAGTAGCTTCTACATTTGACGAACCCGCTGATAATCACGTAAGGGTAGCCAACATTGTTTTGGAAAAAGCCAAGCGACTGGTAGAGTCAGGACACGATGTAGTTGTATTGTTAGATTCCATCACTCGATTGGCAAGAGCTTACAATACCGTAGCCCCAGCGAGTGGAAAAGTACTCTCGGGTGGTGTGGAAGCCAATGCCTTACACAAGCCTAAGAAGTTCTTTGGTGCAGCTCGTAATATCGAAAATGGTGGTTCGCTAACGATTGTAGCTACTGCCCTAGTGGATACTGGATCGAAAATGGACTTGGTGATTTTCGAAGAGTTCAAGGGTACTGGTAATATGGAACTTCAACTGGACAGAAGCCTTGCTAACAAGCGAATGTACCCCGCTATTGATCTGACAAAGTCCAGCACACGGCGAGAAGATCTGCTGATGGAAAAAGATTCTTTACAGCGAATGTTCATTCTCAGAAAACACTTAGCTGACATGAAGCCCGAAGAAGCTATGGATTTTCTCAGAAAAAATATGCGTCATACTTACAACAATGCCGAGTTTTTGACTTCTATGAATGGATAAAATGGGTGCACCTTCGGCGTACGATGCTCTACCGTTTGCGTCCGAAAACTTGCTCAAATAATTGTTAAATAAGAAATATAAATTTACCTTTGCAATCCTTTTCGAAAAAAGTGATTTTTTATAGCTAAAATTAGTGAACCATGCCAAAAAGAACATTTCAGCCGTCCAGACGTAAGCGTGCCAACAAGCACGGATTCAGAGCAAGAATGGCTACCAAAGGTGGCAAAAAAGTATTGGCTCGCAGAAGAGCTAAAGGTCGTGTAAAAC
>JBCCJE010000464.1:0-5006 GCA_039027925.1 Bacteroidota bacterium | reverse complement strand
GTTGGGGTAAAAAAGGAAAAGTTTTATCAAATGGTTTCTGTATGACTTGACAGTTCTCCAGCTATACCTTTTTTGAAGTAATTTTTCCTCTAGGCTTGTTATTGCATTTTGCTGAAATTGATTTAATTGATATTTAGGTGTTGGCAGTACTTTTGGTTTACCAGCATCTCTACTTTGTGGAATATTGTCGGACAGTTCGAACTTAAACTTTAAAAACGAGTTTCCCACATACTTTTGTAAAAGGCTTAAACTATCCTTCACGTAAGGTACAGTCCAGTATTTATTTTCTGTATTCCAACGCCTACCGGGAATATTTTTCACACACTTGATCCAACCTTTTTTGTCGAAAGGCACCCATAGTTTTAAGGTGGTATTATTGATTTTTTCAACAACTAGTTGCTCACCCGTCACAAAGAAAGTGTTATCACTTGATGTTGCTTTTTGTCTTAGCTCTCTGAGTAAGCTTGGGGTAGCTTTTGTAAAAACCTTGTTAAAGTCCTTTTGGGAAGGGCTTTGCTGCCAAGTAATCTCTCGATCTACAATTAAATCTTTTCCAAAATGAAACCTAAGATCTTTTAAAACTTCTTCGGTCTTGGGCACACTCCAATATTTCTTTTCTCTATTCCACGCTCTATCGGGAAGACTTTTTATCTTCTGTATCCAATCTTTTTGCTGTGGAGGGACTAAAACTTTTACACGGTAGTCATGTTCAGGGAAGACATGAATCTTATGGTTTTCGCTTTCTTTTTTTTCGTAAACCAAATTCTCTTCCCCAAATACTGCTTTCAGTTTTTTAAAAGCTGCTTTTGAATATGGCAGGTGCCAGCATCGTTTGGTTTGACTCCACTGCCTTCCTTCGATGGATTTGATTTTAGCAATGAGCGTTCTATTTTTTTCAAATAAAACTTGAATACGGGTTTCCCCTCGGTGTTGGATTTTTGCGAGTTTAATCATCTGAAGAGGTTTTCTCAAAATAGGTTTTCCAAATCTAATCAATTCAATGAGAAATCCAGCACAACTCCTTAAAATCATTGGGATAAAGAAAGAATGTTTCTTGAGGTGTGGATGGTGTACGAATTAGAAAAAACTGGGAGGGGAATTTTGAGATCACCCTCCCAGCCTACCGCTAAGTTAACGACATTGGGCCTAACCCACTACTAAAAAATGCTCGATGTGAAATTCCTTCCACACCGAGCATTTTGGTAGATTTTTTTAAAAAAGAAATTAATCTTTCGCTACCACAAATCGCTTAGTCACTCGCTGATCGTCGGTCACTAGATAAACAAAGTAAACACCGCTGTTCCAATCATCCGCTTCCAGTACCATCTTTTGTTCGCCTTGCTCGAGGGTCATGGCTTGTCTTTGTAGGACTTGCCCCGTTAGGCTTATGACCATCATTTGTACTTTAGTTGTTTCCCTCAAATTGAAACTTACATTCAACACACTATTGGTTGGATTTGGAAATAATTTTAAATCCCCAATAGTCTGAGTCCGATCATCGGGAGTGATTATCGGGGTGTCTTCTGCTGCTACGGGTGGCTTATCAAATGCGCCATTTCCATTTGAAGCATTATTACATCCAGAGATCACGACTTCATCAATGTACACCCAATCCGAATTGCCCGAAGCGTCACATCGGAATCGGAATCGGGTATCGGAACTGAACGGCCCATTGATGATGACCTGATCTGTGTAGAAATTGTTGTTTTCGAATTCATCACCTCGATTCCATTCTTCCACCGTGGTGTAGGAAGTACCTCCATTAGTAGAGATTTGTAACCAAAAGTCCTCATTGGAGTTGTCCATACTTCGGGGATAGTAAGCGAAGTCCACGGTAATTTCCTCGTAGGTCGCTAAATCCAAATTGTCGGTAGTCATCACGGAGGAGTTGGTATTGTCCCGTAAGCGAATACACCGTGATCCTGAGTAGGCATAGGGTGCATCTTGTGCCCTTCTTCTACAATCAGAACCCCCATCGTTCCAGATGCCCCATCCAGATTCAAAGCCGTTGGCATCAATAGTTTGGTAAGTACATCCACCCCCCGTATTTTCATTACTAATCTCAATGCCCCCCGTAGCTTGGCAACCGTTATCGTCGCTGACCGTCACGTCGTAATTTCCTGGTGCTAAGTTGTTGATGGCAGCAGTAGTAGCCCCATTGCTCCACAGGTAAGAATAAGGTGGTGTTCCTCCCGTGAGGTTGATGACCTCGGCCGTTCCGTTATTATTTCCATTAGTGGCATTTGTACCCGTGATTGTACCCGTGATTGCATCGGGTTCAGCAATGACCACACTAGCCGTAGCCGATGTATTGCCATCGGTAGCTGTTACGGTGTATGTTCCCACACTTAATCCAGTAGCCGTTGCCCCCGTAGTGCCGCTACTCCAACTGTAAGTGATCGTACCAGTACCACCACTTCCTACGGCAGTTGCGCTACCACCACTTCCGCCATTACAGGATACATTGGTGGAGCTACCGATAGTCACATTTACAATAGGGCCAGCGGTAGTAGGCACACAGAAATTAGTCGTCTCCGACGATCCAAAATTACCGCCACTAGCCAGTTCAGTTCCCGAAGCATCTTCCACCAAGGCGTACGACCCATTACCGTATCCACAGCAAATACCATCGCCGTAGGCATCATAGATGATAAAATCAAAACAGCCATCGGCAAAACATAAATTTTCTGTGACCGTAGAGCCATCAGCAAAGTTACCGTAAGTCCCACCGGAGACTACTACTTGATCGGCAGCATCTCTTACTTCCCAGCTAGTCTCCTCGGGATAATTGTCCAAGACTATGGTTAAAGTCAACGCATTCGATCCAGAAGTAAAGGAAGAGGAAGATTGGTCATTATTAGTATTTTCATCCGCTTGACCATTCGGACTACTCGTAGCAGCCTCAAAAATGTGGCTACCATTCCCGAAAGTAATGGCGGGCAAAGTCACGGTAGTCGTAGAACCCTGCGGCAATGATCCTGTCCAGTTGTAGGTATTGTTAGCGCCATTATCCCAACTATAATTGATGGTAACGGAAGTCAACGTATTGCTCCCGAAGTTTCTGAGCGCTACCTGGGGGGTGGCGCTAGTGGCGCATACCGTTCCTGTGGGTGCAATCACCGAGGTAATCCCCGCATCGTTAGCAGTAGTAGAAGCTACGGAAGCCACCGCAGCGTCGGCGTTGACTCTACCGTATCCAAGGTCATTGGACCACGATCCATTCGGCTGTCCATTTACATTATTGTTATAAGTATATCCGCCCACTTTGTCCGTAGTACTTTCTAGGGCAAATCTCGCTTGCGTCTCCGTCAAGGAATTATCGGCCGAAAGTATCAACGCCATCACCCCTGCAGCGTTGGGGCAGGCCGAGGAGGTTCCATTGAAGGAAGCCGTGTAGTCGCCATTAGAATAACCCGCACTACCCGAAATGTCAGTAGCAAAAATCTTCACTCCGGGTGCAGCCACGTCGGCACCGTTACCGTAGTTGGATCCCCACCAAGACTCCCCGTCACACGAAGCAGGATTTTTTCTTTGGTTACACATGCTCATGGCAATCACAGAAATAGTAGGAGCATAGGTAGCGGGGTAGCTATTCGCGCCGTTGTCATTTCCTGCCGCAAAGAGTACAGGAGCACCCAATCCGTTGCGACCATTATTGACTGCTCCGCTGATGGCATTATTAATAGTAGAGGACGATCCTCCCCCACCCCACGAATTGCTGAGGATGTCGGCGTTGGCATTTTGGTACGACCAGTTGATAGAGTTGCCGATCCAAGCATTCGTAGTGATCCAGCTCTGACCTTGGCTGTAAGCAATTCTTACGGGAATGATTTTGCTACTGTAGGCAACCCCTGCTCCTCCTAAATTATTATTGCCGACGGCAGCAACAATACCCGCACACGCCGTTCCGTGAGCATCGTTGCCCGATGGTCCACCGCCACTATTTTGTCCCGTTGCGTCGTATCCTGCTAATAAGTTTGCGGCTAAATCGGGATGATTCAGATCCACACCTTCGTCGAGGATGGCTACCTTAATCGAAGCAGATCCCGTAGTCGTTGCCCAAGCTGCGAAAACGCTCATGTCGGCTCCTGGCACACCATTGTACTGGGCAGTATTGACCCCATCATTATTGAGTGACCATTGGTCATCTACGTTAGGATCGTTGGTATTCAATCGTTTCATTATTCTGAGAAAATCTGGCTCGGCGTAGTCGTACACTCCCGACTCGTGGAGTAGATTGGCTACCTCCAAGGCATTTTTTTCTCCTTGTACTTTTACCTCCATTAATAAAGGTTCGAACTCATTTTGGACAAAAGATTGGACGTAGGGATTTTTTTTCATAGCCAATGCAAACGCATCGTACTGACCGATATTTTTTAATCGAACCAGCACCCGATTAGTGACGCCGTGGAGTGTTCCGTCCTTGTGTACGAGGAAGTGATTAGCCCGAAGGATCTGATCGTTGGTCATCAGTTGTTTTAACAAATCGTCAACGGCTTCCGTCGTCTTCACATTACTTAACTTCGCAATGGTAAGTTGGGGAGCAGGGAGTAAGTCGTTTCTAGTGAGTGGGGTAATTGCTTCGAATGAAGACAAAATCTGTTTTTGAGTCTCGAAGCCAACGTCGGGTTGAAATTGAATAAGCACTTGCTCGGTGGAGACTTTCATAAAGGCTTTTCCTTCTGGAGCGTAGTAAAAGTTTTGCGCATTAATGCCGAAGGAAAAATAAAGCACTAATACTACGGTGGTAGTAAAATGTTTGATCATCGTGAACACTATTGGTTTTAGTTAAGAAAAAATGTAACCGTTGAGCACATTCGATAGTGCTCAACAGTTACGATGAGTCGGGGATAGGTTGGAGCAGAATATCCTTGCTTGCGCAAGGTATTCGTGCAGAAAATTAAATGTGGGAAGATTTTAAATAGGGAAATATGATATAACTATTTATCATAATCTAAAAGTTATAAAAAGTGAACACTTTTGATCAAAAAAAAATTTGTCAGTTT
>JBCCJE010000463.1:0-5013 GCA_039027925.1 Bacteroidota bacterium | reverse complement strand
GGTTTAGATTGGGACCGTTGAGAATTAATATTTTAATAATATAAATTTTTGTTTGGTGTTGATTTTCTACAAAAAAATATCGGTTCGAAGATAACACTTCGAACCGATATTTTTTATCTCTTAACAGTCTGCTAGCTGCAAACTAAAAATCTACCAACTGACTTAATTTGCCATTTCAGAAAGAAACTTGATGCGCATCAATTGGATTTCTTCCATCGTGATGTCATCCTCTTTCATTTCTTCGAATGCCTCATCCACGCTGTCGGAGTCTGCTTCCATGAAGTAATCATAAATATCTTCTCGCGAATATTCATCTACATTGTCCTCCAAGTAGTAATCAATGTTCACTTTTGTTCCAGCTACGACGATGGCATCCAGTTCTTCCAATAATTCTTCCATAGATAAATTATTAGAAGAAGCAATATCTCCCAGCGGAATCTTTCTATCAATACTTTGGATGATATTTACTTTAACTTTTGATTTGTTAGCTACTTGCTTGACGACGATGTCCGTTGGTCGTTCGATCTCATTTTCTTCTACGTACTGCTGAATCAATTCAATGAAAGGCTTGCCGTAGCGCATCGCTTTTCCTCGACTTACCCCTGATATTTTTGCCATGTCTTCCATCGAGATAGGATATTGCGTAGCCATATCTTCTAGTGAAGGATCTTGGAAAACCACAAACGGAGGCACATTTTTTTGCTTAGCGATTCTCTTACGAATGTCTTTAAGCATGTTCATCAATACCTTATCGAGTACGGCAGTTCTACCGGCAGAAGCCGCTTCGTCAAATTCTGCAGTAACCTTATCGTAGTTATGATTTAATGTAATTTGGATGGGATGAGGACTAGCAATGAACGCTCTGCCTTTATCCGTAAATCTAAATAATCCGTAATGCTCAATGTCTTTATAAACAAAATTATGCAGTAGTGCTTGCCTGAAAACAGAACTCCAAAAATTGTTGTCTTTTTCTTTTCCTACACCGAATAAAGGAAGTTGATCGTGTTTGAAGCCCGTCATTTCCTTGGTATTTTTTCCCAGCATAAAATCAATCAAGGATTTGATACCGTAGTTTTCGTTCAAACTATCAATGGCTTGGAGGGCTTGGTGCATCTCTTCTTGCACTTCAATCTTATCTTTTGGGTAGCGGCAGTTGTCGCATTCGCTGCAGCGGTTATCATCGTACTCCTCTCCGAAGTAGTGCAGTAAGAATTTTCTTCTACAAGCTGTGGTTTCGGCGTAGGCCATAATTTCCTGCATCAGTTGCGCCCCCATTTCACGCTCGGCAACGGGCTTGTCGCGCAAGAATTTTTCGAGCCGTTGGATGTCTCTATAATTGTAGTAGGCGATACATCTTCCTTCCAGACCATCACGCCCCGCACGTCCCGTTTCTTGATAGTAATTTTCAATACTCTTCGGAATATCGTAGTGAATCACAAAGCGTACGTCGGGTTTGTCAATCCCCATACCGAAGGCAATCGTGGCTACGATCACATCTACTTCTTCCATCAGAAAATCATCTTGCGCCTTGGATCGCGTTTTAGCATCCAGACCGGCGTGGTAGGGTGCTGCCTTGATGTCATTGACGTTGAGCATCTTGGCAATTTCCTCGGTTGATTTTCGGCTCTGTACGTAAATGATTCCAGACTTGCCGGGCATTGATTTGATGACCTGAATGATGTTTTTGATCGTGATTTCTTTTTTACCTTTTGGGCGCACCTCGTAGTAAAGATTGTCTCGATTGAACGAAGAAACAAAGCTATTGACTTCATCCATATTCAGATTTTTCACAATGTCTTGTCGCACTTTTGGTGTAGCCGTAGCCGTAAGCGCAATGACTGGAATACCATTTCCAATCATTTTAATCATGTCCTTGATTCTGCGATACTCTGGGCGAAAATCGTGTCCCCATTCCGAAATACAATGCGCCTCATCCACCGCTACGAAGGAGATATTAGTGGTCTTGAAAAATTCAATATTTTCCTCCTTGGTCAAGGTTTCGGGAGCAACGAAAAGTATCTTAGTAACCCCAGAAGTGATGTCCGCTTTTACTTTTTTCATTTGCGCCTTGGTCAGAGAAGAGTTGAGGAAGTGCGCTACGTCATCCGACTGACTGTAACTGCGGATGGAGTCCACTTGATTTTTCATCAGCGCAATCAACGGAGAAATGACGAGAGCAGTCCCTTCCATCATTAGGGCAGGTAATTGATAGCAGAGGGATTTTCCTCCGCCGGTGGGCATGATTACAAAAGTATCTTTGCCAGTCAGGACACTTCTGATAATCTCTTCTTGATTTCCTTTGAATTTGTCAAATCCGAAAAATTGTTGGAGTGCTTCGTGTAGGTTTTCGTTTGTTGCTACCATTTCTGATTGTAACATTGTTTCAATTTATTTTTTTAAATAAGTGTTTATTTTAAGTTTGTAGTCGCTCTAGCTGGGCTTGGATTAAGGGTAAACTGAAGTAAATATTTGAGAAAAGTAAGTTGTGTTTTTTACGCCCAGAATGATTTTTTTTAGGTGAAAAATCCTTAATGATTTCATTCTTTGGTGATAAATATAAGAAAATAATTTTTCTAATCAGGGCATTTAACGCATTCTTTTTGATTAAAATTATAATCGTATTGAACCGCTAAATGTTTGACTTACCTTTACTTTTTCAAAAAAAAACAACAGGCAGATGCTTCTAGGTCTAAGGGAAGTGAATTTTGTGAATTTGTGGAGTTTCTCTCAAAAGCCGTCAAATGTAATGAAAAATAATTGTTTAAACAATACGCCATTTTGGTAATTTTAAAATACTAAACTGATATAGCTGGCAAGAGATGTTGTCTCAAAATGAGACGAGGGTATTTAGCAGATTGATGGTTGTCCCGATGCGGACAAGTAACCACAATTGAAAAGAGTAAACCTACCATTATGAAAGACCAAGATATTATTTCGTCAACTGCTCTCCAAACTTTGCGCATCGAGGCGGCAGCCATTCAAGCGTTGGAAGCGAGTATTGATGATAACTTTAATCAATGCGTAGCAGCCATTTTTGCATCCAAAGGAAGATTGATCGTGACCGGGATCGGTAAGAGTGCCATCATCGCACAAAAGATAGTCGCTACGCTTAACTCGACGGGAACGCCCTCTATTTTTATGCACGCGGCGGATGCCATCCACGGTGATTTGGGCATTATCCAAAGCGAGGATATGGTGATGTGCATTTCCAAAAGCGGAGAGACGGCCGAGTTTAAAGTGCTAGTACCACTCGTAAAAAGATTGGGTAGTCAAATGATCGGGATGGTTAGTCACAAGCGTTGCTTCCTCGCCCAACAAGCTGATTACATTTTGCATACGCCAATTGACCAAGAGGCTGATCCCAATAATTTAGCTCCCACGGCGAGTACCATTTCCCAAATGGCAATGGGTGATGCTATAGCTACTGCACTCCTAGCGTTGCGGGGATTTACGCCCAAAGATTTTGCGCAGTATCATCCTGGAGGATCCTTGGGTAAGCAACTCTATTTAAAGGTACAAGACATTTATCCACAAAACGAACGCCCCGCAGTTGTAGAAAATGAAACGCTGCGTAATACCATCATCGAAATGACCTCTAAAAGGCTAGGGGTTACGGTCGTCGTCAACGAAGCCAATGCCATTAAAGGTATCATCACCGACGGCGATCTCCGTAGAATGCTCCAATCACAAACAGAAATAGAGCACTTGACGGCAAAGGATATTATGACCAAAAATCCCAAAATCATTCAAAAAGATAAACTGGCGATCAAAGCCATGGCGATCATGCGAGCGGAAAGTATTACACAAGTGATTGTGGAGGAGGAGGGGAGGTATGTGGGGGTAGTGCACTTGCACGATTTATTGCGGGAGGGGTTGTTGTAGTAATTTTGAAAAAAATTAGAAGATCGTCCAACTAGATAATATTACATTATTTTGCATCAAACTGAACACCCTACTCCGCAGGGGTAAAATAAGCCTAAGGCAGTTAACTGCCTTGGAATAAAAAACATAGCTATTGTAAGCCTTCGTAAAATAAATTTTGGAGACTACACTAAGAACTTGGGTTATCACAAACCAAAATTTCCATTAACTTTAATCTCTAGAAGAAATCCATAGGGGAATTTCCCTCCCCGCTTGTCTTGTGTCAATTATAAATACACTAACATTCCAAAATAAATTTACTCATTAAATCATTTCCTGATATGAAACAGATCGCCACCTTTCTTTTTGTTGCTTTGTTTTTTACAACCGCCACCTTTGCGCAAAGCAAATGGAAACTAAATGCCGTCAATATTCAACTAGGGGTCAATTGGAATGAGTTCGAATCCATGTCTTTGGACGAGCTGATGATTTTTGCCAAAGACCCCGAACAAATGCACCGTGACCTTTCCTTTATGACCGAAGAGGCTACCACGATTACGGCCGGAGGCGATATTAAAGCTAACTTCAGTTGGTCTCCGCTCAATCGAGCCACAGGTACTTACCGAACCCATCAAGAATTACAAGTTGGTATAGCATTGCATTCGCCCAAGGAGGCGATGGTAGCTTACAAAAGCGAAACCCTCGATACTTCCATTGTGTATTGTAATTTGCACAGTGAGTTGAGCTTGGAGGGCGCTTATGTATGGCGTGGGCAATGGGGAAAACGCAAACGCTGGCATTGGTACGTCGGTGGAGGCATGAATGCAGGATTCACTTGGGATAACGAAATGGTGTTGATGGAAGGTAAATATTTTGAGCCAGGTCAGCATCCTTCTACTCAGCCCATTGATGATGTAGCCCCCGAACCCGAACGCTACGAAGCTAAGTCAGTCGTATATTCTAGGATTTTTATTCCCTACGGCTTGCATTACCAAATCGGGAAATATACAACTCTGGGACTTGATTTTAGAACGGGAAGAGGCCTGCAATTTATCGGTAGCGAAAAAGTGAACTGGATGCGAAGAAGTGGAGGAATGGCCTTAGGGATGAGGTTTATTTTGTTTTAAAAAAAAATGGTAAAATAGTCATCTG
>JBCCJE010000462.1:0-5028 GCA_039027925.1 Bacteroidota bacterium | reverse complement strand
GCTTTTTGTTTTTATCTTCTCTTCGAAGTGGGGACAAAATCCAATTACGCCCCTAAATCCCTATGCTTTATCCCAAAGTATTGGTTGTCAACGGTTTATGAGGTAGTGATACCTTACATTTGAGCTATTCATTTTTACTCACAATCAATTACTTGAAAATCAAATCCTTATGAAAAAATTATTTTTTAGCAGTATTCTTCTGTTCTTGGTAGGTACGATAGCTGGACAATCCAAACTTCCTGACCCCGAAAAGTTGCTAACTACTGCCATTAGAGAGAAGGCTTGTGTAGGCATAGCAGCGGGCTACACTGTGGACGGAAAGACAGTTTGGACAGCAGCTAAAGGCTGGAAAAATAAAGCAGAAAAAATTCCATTCGAAATGGCGACGACGACCAGAATAGCTTCCATAGCAAAACCGATGACAGCGATTGCAATTATGCAATTGTACGAAGCTGGCAAGATAGATTTAGATGCGCCCGTTCAAAAATACGTACTACAATTTCCCACCAAAAAAGAAGGAGAGATCACCGTGCGTCATTTGTTACAACACGCTTCGGGTATTGGGGCGTATCAATCAAAAAAAGAAGCGAACAATAAAAAAGCATACCCTACGCTCGCCGATGCCGCTAAGGTTTTTCAGGATAGAGATTTGCTCGCTGAACCAGGGACGGCTTTTAATTATACATCTTATGGTTACGTCGTTTTGGGTTTGGTGATTGAGGGAGCATCAGGCATGACTTACGAGGAATACATGCAAAAAAATATTTGGGATAAAATCGGGATGACTCATACTGGTATTGAAAAAAGCGGAACGGCGCATCCGAATCAATCCCTCAGTTATCATCGAAATAAAAAAGGTAAACTCAAGAAAGCTAAGCCCTCAAATTTGAGTAATAGAATTCCGGGAGGGGGTTTTTATTCCAACGTTGCGGATTTACTGAAATTTGGAAATGCCATCCTCGATCATACTTTGGTCAAAGCGTCCACTTTAGAGATGATGATTGCGGATGCGGGATTGAAAAAGGAAGGCAATGGGTACGGATTAGGTTGGTATTTGTACGGTGAAAATCCAACGCTTGGAAAGGTGATTGGGCACAACGGGGCGCAACTAGGTTGTTCTAGTTTTCTATTTATTTTACCCGAGCAGAATATTACTACGGTAGTCATTTCCAATACTTCGGGGGCGTTGCAAGAGGTCTCTAATATTGGGATTCAGTTGTTTCACATTGCGGGGACGGAGCAGGTGAAGAGGGATTAGTATTTTATCTAACGAATAAACATTAATTTTAAGGAAATAAAAACACAACCATGCAAAACATTACCTTTTTAGCACTCGTCTGTTGTTTACTTTTTTCCTGCAAAAAAGAAATCAAAACGATCATTGAACCTTGGAAAAGGTACGACGAAACGGCGCAGCTCAAGCAAAACGAAAACCACGAAAACCAACGGATGCGATACAAACTGATCCAATCTAAATTTTTGGATAAAAACGAAATATGGAAAAATGTATCGGATCAAATTGCCTATTTCTCCGAAGAAGACTATCAAAATCTAAAGCCACTTATTTTAGAACAGGATATTCTAACAATACAATCACATATCAAAGCGGGAAAGCTCACTTACGAAAAATTGACGCAATGGTATTTGTACCGAATTGTAAAATTCGAAAACGATCCCGAAAAAACCCTCCACTCCATCATTACCCTGAATCCCGACGCCGTAGCCATAGCCCGTAGGAGAGATCAAGAAAAATCCGATACTGATCATCTTCTCTACGGTATGCCCATCTTGTTAAAAGACAATATCAATACCAAGGGTATGAAAACCACCGCAGGGGCGCACGCACTTATTCATAACCAAACATCAGATGCTTTTATCGTACAGCGCATCAAAGCAAAAGGGGGAGTCATTTTGGGAAAAGCTAACCTGAGTGAGTGGGCTTACTACTTTTGTAATGGCTGCCCTGTTGGTTACAGCGCTGTGGGTGGGCAAACGCTAAATCCTTACGGTAGAATGATCTTCGAATCGGGTGGATCAAGTAGTGGTAGCGGGACTACCGTGGCGGCCAACTACGCAGTAGCAGCAGTAGGTACGGAGACTTCGGGTTCTATTCTTTCGCCATCTAGCCAAAATTCCGTAGTGGGTCTTAAACCAACCATCGGTCTTTTGAGTAGAAGCGGAATCGTCCCTATTTCTAGTACCTTGGACACACCAGGACCAATGACTCGGAGTGTGATGGACAATGCTATTTTCCTCTCTGCCATGACGGGTGAGGACACTAAAGATCCTGCCACCAAAGGAAATCCAAAAGATATTGATTACTGGAAGATCGCCAAAACGGGTACATTGGAGGGAGTACGCTTGGGAGTTAATAAGACTTTTTTGTCGGACTCGATCTATAATTTAACCATAGAAAAAATACGAAAACTCGGTGCAACGATTATCGAATTTGAACCTGGCTCAATGGATTTTGAAGGATTCAGAACGGTGCTCAATGCTGACATGAAAGTTGATTTACCTAAGTATTTAAACCAATACGCAGGTCAGGAAGTCAAAGTAGCATCGGTACAGGATGTGATAGATTATAACCTTCAAGACACTTCACAAAGAGCACCTTACGGTCAAGGTATTTTTGAGGGGATCGTAGAGGAAGATATTTCGGATGAAGATTTTGAAAAACTAAAGGACAGATTTGAAAAAGATGCTAGAGCATATTTCAATCCTCCGATGGAAGAACATCAACTTGATGCTATACTATCTATTAATAATTATAATGCAGGTCATGCCGCTATGGCAAAATATCCTTGCTTAACTGTTCCGATGGGGTATAAAGATTCGGGAGAACCGATTAGCCTAACTTTTATAGGAAAAACATATGAAGAGGATAAGCTATTAAAAATGGGCTACGCTTTCGAACAGGCAACCCAAGTAAGAAAAATCCCAAAAGGTTATCGGTAGAGACGTGGCATTGCCGCGTCTAAATCAATACAACAAAAATCCCAAAAGGTTACCGGTAGAGACGTGGCAATGCCGCGTCTAAATCAATACAACAAAATCCCAAAAGGTTACCGGTAGAGACGTGACATTGCCGCGTCTAAATCAATGCAACAAAAATCCCTACGGGTTACAAATAGAGACGTGGCAATGCCACGTCTAAATCAATGCAACAAAAATCCCTACGAGTTACAAATAGAGACGTGGCATTGCCGCGTCTAAATCAATACAACAAAAATCCCTACGGGTTACAAATAGAGACGTGGCAATGCCACGTCTCTACCGGGGCAAAAAAAATTCATAACAAAACAAATACGGAAATCAAATCATGCTACCAGTTCACACCAATCAAATAAAATTGCTCCTAGTCGTTGTAGGATTTTTTCAATTCACATTGCAGGGATTTAGTCAGACAAACGAGGGTACTGATTTTTGGTTTGGCTTCATGGAGCATCGGGACGTCAACGATAACACCAAGGTAGCCATGATTACTTCGAAGTTCAATACCAACGGTCAGATAAGTGTTCCTAGCCAAAATTGGAATCAGAATTTCAACATTACCGCCAACCAAGTAACCATCATTACGTTGCCTAATTTCACGGAAAACATCGGCTCCGAAACAATTGATAATTTAGGTATTCATTTGACATCCAATACGCCCACTTCCGTCTATATCCACCAGTACCAAAATTTTAGATCAGAAGCCACCACCGTCCTTCCTACCAATTCTTTAGGTAAAACGTATTACGTGATGAGTTACCGAGGTGTTCAACATAATGGAAGTACATACCCATCAGAATTTTTAATCGTAGGTACGGAAGATGAAACCACTTTCAGCATTACCGTTAGCGATTTGACGAAGGGAGGACAAGCTGCAGGAAATACATTCGATATTGTACTTAATCAAGGAGAGACCTACCAAGTTCAAGCTGCCGATGCTGCGGGAGATTTAACTGGCTCGCTTATTCAAGCCGATAAAAATTTCACCCTACTAAGCGGTAATTCATGGACAGAAATTCCGAATGGTTGCTATGCTAGAGATAACCTCCTAGAGCAAATGTTTCCTTTAGAAACTTGGGGAAAACAAATAGTAACCATTCCAAATGCGGAGATGAACTACGACGTTTTTCGCATTATGGCAGCAGAAGATAATACAATTGTAGAAGTGGCAGGTGCCACCAATACCCAAACCTACTTCATCAATGCTGGTGAATTTGTGGAATACCAAAAATCTGAACCAACCTACATTCAAGCTAACCAACCGATCCAAGTAGCCCAATTCAATGTAGGGGAAGCCTGTGGTGGTCATACTTATGGTGATCCTTCGATGGTATTACTCAATAGTGTAGAGCAAACAAGAGATACCGTTACATTATATAATTCAGCCTTACAAGACATACAAGAAAACTATATTAACATCATAGCGGCTACAACAGATATACCTTTTATTACTTTTGATGGAGCACCAATTCCTGCCACAGCTTCTACAGGAACAGTAGGCCCAAATGACGAATTTAGTTTTATTCAACTACAAGTATCTTCTGGTGCGCACACGATCATTTCGGAAGCCTGTGGTATAATTGCTACTGCGTATGGATATGGTTCTGCGGAGTCTTACGCCTATAGCGGAGGGGCTAGTTTTAATTCTATAAATGCTAATCCAATACCAGAAGGAGGCTGCCTAAATGATACTATTTACTTTGATGCAAAACTTCCAGAAACTCGCTACTCATTTTTTTGGGACTTAGGGGATGGCAATACGACAACAGAATCTGTTTTTGAACATTTCTATCCTAGTTTAGGGAGTTATCCTGTTCAACTGATTATTACGGATGAGTGTATCGGGACAGTTGATACTTTGAATAGAGACTTAGTGATCAGTCTGCGTCAAGCCGTTGAAACAATTGGGGATGCCGTTACATGCGAAGGAGGATCTTTTGGATTGGGGGCTACTGATTTGGCAGGTGCAACCTACGAATGGATAGGACCCAATGGATTTTTTTCGGAAGAACAATTTCCTCAGGTATTTAATGC
>JBCCJE010000461.1:0-5032 GCA_039027925.1 Bacteroidota bacterium | reverse complement strand
TAATATGACAGATCACGGTGATATTGTTTACACAGGGTTTATCGCTCAAGAGGTGGATCAAGTAATCAACGAAATGGGAACTGAGTGGAGTGGCGTGAAAAAGCCTGCTAATGCAAAAGATCATTTCGGATTGAGATACGCTGAGTTTACTGTACCTTTAGTAAAAGCTACTCAAGAACAACAGCAAATTATTGAGGAGCAACAAGAGGTAATTGAGGAACTAGAGAGTAGAATCGAAAGACTAGAACAATTGGTACTAGCAGCGACCAATGATAAATCTACTAATACTAACAACGAGGTGATAAATATTGATCTTAACAATACACCTAATGCCTCCAGAGTAGCTCAACTATACCAAAATACCCCTAATCCTTTTAACGGAGTGACGGAGATCAAGGCATACATTAGTGAGGAAGTGACTACGGCTTCATTAGTGATTACGGATCTTAAAGGTCAAGTATTAGTGAATCAAGTTATCAATCAGAGAGGTCAAGTGAATACTCGAATTGATGCTACTACTTTATCGCAAGGTAATTATATTTACACGCTAGTTATTGATGGTAAAAACCTAGATTCTAAGTCAATGGTACTTAATAACAATAACTAAGATAAGCTGATACTACCAGCTTTCTTTTACCATAAAAGTCATCCTAAAATAATTTTTAGGATGACTTTTATCATTATGACTCCATAATTTTCCTATTTGCTTTCTGGTATAATTACATCTTCACTACTTAGCTTTTTATACATACTCTTAGTCCCAAGATTTTTCTGGATCGTTTATGCTGTTTAATTCTGTCGAATTTACTGTTTTCTTACCTATAGTATTTTTCATATACTGGATAGTTCCTAGTAAAAATATAAGGATACAAAATGGAATACTACTAGGTGCAAGTTATTTTTTTTATGGCTGGTGGGACTGGAGGTTTTTAACCCTGATTATTTTTAGTTCATTTCTTGACTTTTTTTTAGGGCACAAAATATCAGGAGAGCAGAATGAAAAAAAGAGGAAACTGTATTTGTGGATTAGCTTAGGGTTCAACTTAGGGTTGCTGGGTTTTTTTAAGTATTTCAATTTTTTTGCTGAAAGTTTTGCGGATGCCTACACCCTGTTGGGAGGGTCATTTGATCCAGTCAGGCTAGGTATTATTCTTCCCGTAGGTATTAGTTTTTACACTTTCCAAACTTTAAGTTATTCAATAGATATTTACAGAGGAAAATTACAACCCACAAAAGATATTGTAGGTTTCTTTGCGTTCGTGAGTTTTTTTCCGCAGTTGGTAGCTGGTCCCATCGAACGTGCACAAAATCTGCTACCGCAGTTTCAGTTTAAGAGAAAATTTCATTATTCAAGCGCAGTAGATGGGCTAAGACAAATCCTCTGGGGGCTACTGAAAAAAGTAGTAATTGCGGATAACTGTGCCATGTTTGTCAATGAGATTTTTGCGAACGAGGCTACTTACTCAGGTAGCACTCTACTACTAGGAGCCATACTTTTCGCTTTTCAGATTTATGGAGACTTTTCGGGATACTCGGATATTGCCATAGGAACGGCTAAGCTATTTGGTTTTTCCCTAATGAAAAATTTTAACTTTCCTTATTTCTCCAGAGATATTGCAGAATTTTGGAGACGATGGCATATATCTTTATCAACGTGGTTCAGAGATTACTTATACATACCGTTGGGTGGAAGTCGTGGTGGTACCGCAATGCGCGTCAGAAATACTTTTATTATTTTTTTGGTAAGTGGTTTTTGGCACGGTGCTAATTGGACATTTATTGTTTGGGGTGGTCTCAACGCTTTGTTTTTTCTACCATTACTATATCTCGGACAAAATAGAAACCATATGGGTGACATAGCCCCTGATCAATTTTTCCCGGGCATTAAAGAGTTTCTATTAATATTATTTACATTTTTACTGACCACCTTAGCTTGGGTATTTTTTAGAGCAGCTTCAGTTACGCATGCTATCACTTACTTGAAGGGAATTTTTTCCACTTCGTTATTTTCAGCACCTGAGATATTTCCCCTGAGCCTAGTCATTCTTATTAGTTTATTTTTAACGGTAGAATGGATATTCAGAAACAAAGACTACGGACTAGACTTTTCGAATACCAATTTGAATAGCCCTATAAAATGGAGTATTTATATTGTCGTGATATTTATTATTTGCCATTACGGGGCTTCTCAACAAGACTTTATCTACTTCCAATTCTAATGTTTTGAAAAAATTTCTTCAAAGAATATCTGTATTTCTATTAGTTTATATCATTATCGTCCAATTATACAAGGTAGTAGTACCACAACCTTATTGGCAGGTTGATCCTATTCTTGATATAAAATACAATGACTTCGTAGAGCATATCAGCAGTTACAATTCTTTAGTAATAGGGTCTAGTAGGGTTTATCGGCATTTTGTACCTGCTGTGTTTGATGAGCATACTAACCTCGCCACGACATCATTTAATTTTGGAATTCCAGCCACTTCGAATCCCGAAAGCTACTTTATAGCAGAAAAGTTACTGGATGAAGAAAATTTGAGTTTGAAGACCCTGTACTTGGAAATCACACCATTTGCTACGGTACAAACACAAAACCTCGGAAAGACTAAGACCTACTATTGGATGAATAAAGATTACATCCAATTCAATGCTGCTAATATTGCGAACCCTAGTTGGTCGTACGAAAAAAAATTATATAGTGCTTACACGATGGGTGTTGGATTATTTGCGCAATTGCTCAATCCTTCTATTTCGAAAAGTATTACACTTAAAAACTATGACACCATCGCAGCATCTATGCAAGATGGATATCTGTCTATAGAGCAAGAAATAGAAAATGGGGATACTAGTCTCCTAGCAAGAAAAGAGAAATTACTTAACAATAGCTCTATTCTCGAAGGTAAAGCTGCTACTTCAATTAAAAATTTTGAAAAAGGGGTGAAGGACTACAACGTAGAAGCGCACTTGGCCAAATTGCACGACATCCAACAAAAATGTAAATCTAAAAATATAGAATTAGTTGGCATTATTCTACCCAGGTATCCCAACTACAAGGAGGTCATTAATATACAACAAAAAGTAACTGACCTGAAAATAATAGAAATGGCCGACGCGTCAAAGTATCCTCAACTTTATGAGGTCCAATATTCTGCTGATAATGGTCACTTGAACGAGGCGGGTGCTCATCTTTTTTCCAAAATTATGGCAGATCAAGTCAACCAAAGTATCAAATAAAAGGTAAATCGTGTCCAAAATAAATAGACTATCCCAGTTATCTCACATCTTAAAAAGTTATACTGATCCCAAAAAGAGAAGTTTGATTGCAGCGCAAATCAATCACAGTTACTTTTTATTGAAGTATAAATTTGAAAAGGACTTTATTTTTATTCATATCAATAAGACAGCTGGATCAAGTATTTCTGCGCTCTTGGATATGGACAGAATGCACCTCACCGCATTCTCTATTCGGAACATGATAACTGAAGAAAGCTGGAATGCTAAGTTCAAGTTTTCGTTTGTAAGAAATCCTTGGGATCGAGTGGTTTCTCAATACCATCATCGGTACGGGGTCAATCAGCAAAACCTCCAAGAGCGGTTACTAGACTTTAAAGGATGGGTAAAAGAAGTATATCTGGATAGGAATAAAGAACTAATCAATTTTCACGCAATGTTTATGCCTCAGTTATACTGGATATCGGATATGAATGGGAGTATCATTGTTGACTACATCGGGAGATATGAAAACCTTCAGGAGGACATTGCCTACATTAAGGACAAGCTCAATATCTCAAAGCCCCTACCCCATCTCAGAAAATCAAAACGAGAGCACTACTCTACTTACTACGATAACGCCACTAAGAATATAGTAGGTGACTTTTTTAAAAAAGATATTGAATATTTCAAATACGAATTTTGAGATGATTATAAAAAAACACAGAAGTATTTTTATTCATATCCCTAAGGTGGCCGGTCAAAGTGTAGAGCACTTTTTTTTGAATGATCTCGGAGTAATGAAGCAAGAGGCTTTACATTTATTGGTCGGACCAAATCCAGATACTACAAATGGCCCTCCCAAGTTAGCTCATCTGCTTGCTACTGATTATACTAAATACAATCATATTTCACAGGAAGACTTCGACGAGTATTTTAAGTTTGCTTTTGTCCGTAATCCCTGGGACAGAACTATTTCTTTTTATAAATATTTGGGTTTTCAAAACTTTATAAGTTTTGAAAAATTTATTGAGGATTATTTTCTGACAAGAATATGGAATAGCTATCGGTTTTGGTTTATTCGACCTCAAGCTGATTATGTCACAGATGAAAATGGTAAATTATTAGTTGATTTTATCGGCAAATTTGAAAGCATTAATGAGGACTTCCAGACCATCTTGAATCGGCTGAACTTACCCGCAACGAAACTGCCATACATTAATAAGTCCAAGAAAAGTTTCCACAAAAAGTACCACACCTTCAAAAGAAATCCCGAACTTTTATTGAAAGTTTTTTCGAAGCCCGACCATCATCGCCACTACCGAGATTACTATACTGAAAAAACCAAAAAGCTAGTGGCTGAGACTTACAAAAAAGATATTCAACTTTTTAACTACACTTTCTGAAATGATTATTTCGCACAAGCATAAATTTATATTTGTAAAAACTAAAAAAACAGCAGGAACCTCCATCGAAATTGCGCTTAGTAAAATCTGTGGTGAGGAGGATATTATTACTCCTATCAATAGAGTAGATGAAGAGCAGCGAAAACTCAATAATGGTAGAAGCCCTCAAAACTATTTTATTCCTTTCCAATATTACAATTATGATGATTGGTTAAAGTTATTCTTTAGATTCAAAAGAAAACAATTTAGAAATCATAATACGGCAGAAGAAATAAAAAATAACATCGACCCTAACATATGGAACAGCTACTATAAGTTTTGTTTTGAGAGAAATCCTTTTGATAAAGTATTATCTCATTTTTTTTGGCGGGGAGGACACGATAAGTTTTCCTCTATTGAAGAGTATATTCAAT
>JBCCJE010000460.1:0-5038 GCA_039027925.1 Bacteroidota bacterium | reverse complement strand
CACCTACCAAAAAATGCGAATCCTTTTAATTTTTTGTTTGCTGTTCTTTACTCAAAATTTATTGGCCCAAAGCGATTACGTTTTGGTGGAGGATCTTTTGATTGAGGGGAATAAAAAAACAAAGGATAGAACTGTTTTGCGGGAGTTGGCTTTTGCGGTGGGTGATTCTGTATCGCTATCGGAGTTGATGCTTCGTATCAAGCAAAGTGAACTGCTCATTCTGAATACGGGACTTTTTACCAAAGCTAAAATTAATATCAGGGATTGGGATACGGCAAATCAACGAATCACGATCTCGGTAGCCCTCAGGGAGATGTGGTACTTTTACCCGATGTACGTTTTTGAATTAGCGGATAGAAACTTTAATGTATGGTGGGAAGAACAAGGACGATCTTTGGATAGGGTCAACTACGGTGGGCGATTTTCTCACATTAATCTTACGGGGCGGAGAGATTACCTCAAAACGATTGTCCAGTTCGGTTACACGAAAAAATTTGAGGTAGTGTATAGCTTGCCGATGATCGGAAAAAGTAGAAATCTCGGTGGTTTTGCCGAGGTGCATTTTTCCAACCGTAGAGAAATTGCCTACATCACCGAGGAGAGTAAATTACTTTTTAAAAGGCAGGTGGACGAATCCGTTTTGCAACGAAGATTTCGCGCGGGTGGCGGTATCACCTACCGCCCTGGACTGAATACTTACCACACGGGAAAAATTTTATACATCAATAATTGGATTGGGGATACGATCAGTCAGATACTCAATCCTGATTATTTTTTGGATAGCCGCAATAAGCAGCGGCACTTCACATTGCAGTACAGATTTGTATTGGATAGGCGAGACGTCAGAGCCTATCCACAAGCTGGTAATCTTTTTTCCCTTTTATTTCAAAAAGATGGATTGGGAACCTATGACGATATTAATGTTTTCTCTGCTTCCTCCTCCTATGCGCATTATTTTCCATTGGGAAAAAAATTAAGTTTTGGTGCCAAGGTCAAGGGAAGATATACTTTTAATCGGAGTGAGCAACCTTACACCCACGTAGCTGGATTAGGATATTTTCCCAACTTTATTAGGGGCTACGAACTTTACGTGATGGACGGCTTGGATTATGCTTATGCGAAAACGCACTTTCAGTTTCGGCTCTTCAAAAAGGAAATCAACTGGGGGAGGTACATGCCCGTTCCTCAATTTCGTTTGATGCCTGTAAAAGTTTATCTTGCCATTAATAATGATTTTGGTTACGCCAACGCACCTTACAACGCACTCAGCAGTACATTAAGTAATGAGTGGCTATGGGGTCGGGGAGTTGGTTTGGACGTAGTTGTTTTTCAGGATAAAGTGTGGCAGTTCGAATATAGTTTTAACCATTTGGGCGAGCACGGATTTTTTTTACACTTTGAATTAAGGTTTTAATGCAAATAGTTGTTTACGGTAAAATAGGAAAAGAAAAAGACTTCCCATTTATTCAGTCTTTTTTTGATACACTCGTCGAAGAAGAGATCAATGCGTACGTCAACCAACCTTATCTGGATAGCCTAAAAGGTTACATCAACTTTAAAACTGATGTCGGCGTCTTCGAAGGATTTTTGGATTTTAAAACCCGAAAATTTGATTATCTAGTTACCCTCGGTGGGGATGGAACCATACTGAGTGCAGTAGCCGAAGTGCGGGATAGCGGTGTTCCTATCCTAGGTATCAATTTAGGTCGGTTAGGATTTCTTGCCAGCATCGAAAAAGCTAAGATCAAGGAAGCCATCCACTTACTCAAAAAAGGTCGCTATACTTTTAGTGAGCGCACGCTGCTGCATCTGGAATCTAATCATCCCATGTTTGGCGAAATACCATTTGCGCTGAATGACATTACCTTACTAAAAAGGGACACCTCCTCCATGATCGTAATTCATACTTTTATCAATGGGGGCTATCTAAATTCTTACTGGGCGGATGGTTTGATTATTTCTACTCCTACGGGATCAACGGGCTATTCGCTGAGCTGCGGAGGACCAATTATCTTTCCTAATTCTGGTAATTTTGTCATCACCCCCGTAGCCCCTCACAATCTGAATGTGCGCCCCATCGTCATCAATGACAATTCGATTATCTCTTTCGAGGTAGAGGGCAGAGCAGAAAATTTTCTGTGTACGCTCGATGCCCGATTCAAGACGATTACTTCGGACTACCAACTGGCCGTTCGGAAATGTGATTTTAACATTCAGTTGGTTCAGTTGCAAGGAGGGAGTTTTATGCACACCATCAGAGAGAAATTAACTTGGGGAATTGATTCAAGAAATAGCTGACTTTGGGCTTGGTAGCTAACCTATTTCTAATCTCTTGCAGATATTTTTCTTGCGCCATTTCATCTGATTAATGGACTTTCTTCGAGCCAAAGTTTTCATTCCTTTTTTGCCTTCATAAATCAACCCAACTTCAATAAATCCCTCAACTCTCCATCAGAAAATTCTCCAATCCATTTTTCTCCCGTGGATACCGTCAGGTTAGCCAATTCTTTTTTCTCCTGCAACATCTTGTTAATTTTTTCTTCAAAAGTAGCTTGGGTGATAAACCGATGCACCATAACATTTTTTTGTTGACCAATGCGGTAGGCTCTATCAGTAGCCTGAGCCTCCACCGCAGGATTCCACCACAAGTCGTAGTGAATGACATTATTGGCAGCCGTGAGATTTAATCCTGTTCCACCTGCTTTTAGAGATAAGATCAAAACTCTGGTAGTTCTATTGTTTTGAAAATCTTCCACCATCTCATCTCGCTTTTTGCGAGCAACCCCTCCGTGCAAAAACTGGGCTTCCAAATCAAATGCCTCTTGGAGCATTTCCACAATCATTTTTCCCATTTCTTGATACTGCGTAAAAATTAAAGTCTTTTCTCCGTTGTCCAAAATCTGTTGCATCAGATCGAGCAGCAGTTGACTTTTTCCCGAAAGCGCAGGTTCTGTTTTTCCCTTTTTCAAAAACTGCTTAGGATGATTGCATACTTGCTTGAGGGCGGTGATGAGTTTTAAGACCATACCCTTACGCGCAATTCCTTCTGCTGCTTCAATTGTTTTCATCGTCGTGTCCAACACATTTTGATAAATAGAGGCTTGCTGTGGCGTAAGTTTACAAAACTGGTCTTTCTCAATTTTTTCGGGTAAATCCTTGATGATCGTTTTATCCGATTTTAGCCTTCTCAAAATAAAAGGCTCGGTGATCGTTTTAAAAGTTTTCAATTGATCTTGATCCCGATCTACTTCGATGGGTTTGGCGTAATCCGATTTGAACTTTTTTAAACTACCCAAATAACCTTTGTTGGTAAAATCAAAAATACTCCAATATTCGCTTAGGCGATTTTCTACGGGCGTGCCGCTCATGGCAATTTTTACGGGTGCTTTGATTTTTTTGATGGCTTTGGTTTGGGCAGTACTTGGATTTTTGATGTTCTGCGCCTCGTCTATGGCGAGTACTATCCACTTTTGTTTTTGGAGTTTGGCGGTCTCGGAGCGCGCCACGCCGTAGGTGGTTAACAATACATCTGCATCTTTCAGAGGATCGAGTGTTCGGTTAGGCCCGTGGTAAATGTGGGCATTCAAGTCGGGGGCGAATCGCTTGATTTCTTTGTCCCAATTGGTAAGCAAAGTGGTAGGAACAATCACGAGTGCCTTTTGCTTTTTCAGTTCGCCATCTTCTTTGAGTTTGAGTAGCGTAGTGATGACTTGGAGGGTTTTTCCTAGCCCCATGTCGTCGGCAATGATGCTACCAAATCCTAGCCTAGAATTTTTGTACATCCACTCGAATCCTCGAAGTTGGTAAGGTCGGAGAGTTGCCTTCAGTCCGGTGGGCACTTCTGCGCCTTCGCCTTTGAGTAGCTTATCCATGAGTTGTCTTGCCGCTTTGCCTAGGGTTACTTTTGCGCCGTCGTATTCTTCCGTTAGTGCTATTTGGAACAATTGATTGCCGTTGATTGCAGGAGGATTTTTTAGCTTGTCAATGAGCGTTTTGATTTCGTTTTCGTCAAAGAAAATATACTCGTCGTTAATTTTTACAATCCCCGAAAACTGATCCACCATTTTTAAAAACTCCTGTTGGCTGACCATACGATCACCAATCGCCACCTTCCAATCAAAGTTCAACATCTTATCCAAACTCAAAATAGAATGGTGTGCTACCACTCCACTCTCTGTGTTGTCCGTCTCTATCGACATCGAAATTTTTGGTCGCATTAATTTTCGCAACGCCTTCGGCAAGAGTACCTTGATGCCAAACAAGCGAATCGTTGGCAGTATTTTAAACAATACATTTACAAATTCATCTGAATCAAAAAATAATTGTTCTTCGCCCTTGGTAGAAAGTAAATAATTGATCTGTGGAAAATAATCTCCGAGCATCGCCAAGTTGCGCAGCACATCCATTCGGACAGAACTGTACGCATTTTTTTCTAGGAGTTCGGCTAAACCAATTGGTGCATCCAAAGGTTTCTTTTTGTCTTCCACCGCAATTTTCACCTCAAACATGCCTTCCTGTTCTTGGTCGTCAATGATGAGCAAGGGCGCAAATTCTTTTTCCGAAATAAAAAATCGGTTGAGCCACAATTGAATCGCTCCCGGAAATGCTTTGTTTTCAAAATCAACAAACCGCTCTAGCGAACCATTAAAAAATAAACTGACGATGGGTTCATTCAGGTACTTGTACTCCAGTTGATGATGACTTTTCACAAAATAATTGAGAAAAAAACTAGTAAGATTGGTGAAGTAATCTTCGGGTGTGGATTCTTGGATTTTATTACTTTTCTGGAAAAAAATTAAATCATCGGGTACTAGCGTAGCTACTTTTTCAAAAACAGATTTTACCGTTTCGTTAAGCGTGGCGGGAATCCATCGCACCTTGAATCGCTTTGCCCCGACTCTTAACAACTGTGGATGGTAGGCACTTCGCTCTATTAATTTTTTTGAAAATAGAAAGGTCAAAAATAGCCCTCGGAGCGCAGGAGAAAATTGCTTTAGTTTTTCGATGGGTAGTTTTTCGAGCCATTCCATCAGCTCGT
>JBCCJE010000459.1:0-5052 GCA_039027925.1 Bacteroidota bacterium | reverse complement strand
TACCGACCGAGCCAAGTTTCTAAAGTGGGCAGCGACTGTTCCCTTCACCGCCCGCAACCCCTTGTACCATTGGACACACTTGGAACTACAACGCTATTTTGACATCAAAAAAATATTGGATGCCAACACCGCCGACGAAATTTTTGAACAAACGAACGAAGCGCTACAATCACCAAATTTTTCCGTAAAAGGATTGTTAGAAAAAATGAAGGTTGAAGTTGTTTGTACAACTGACCATCCAACGGACAGTTTAGAATTTCACCAAAAAGAAAAAGCGTCTGGGAATAATTTGAAGATGCTACCCACCTTCCGCCCTGATAAATTTATCGTAATTGACCATCCCGATTTTTTGATTTTTTTGGAAAAATTGGAGAGCATCATCGGTCAGGATATTTCCACCTTTGAGGAGTTGATGGCTGCCTTAGCCAATCGTATCGAGTACTTTGATGCCTTGGGTTGTCAATTAGCTGACCACGGTTTATCTCAACTTTTTGCCGTTGACTTCAAAGGAAAAAACTTGGACAAAATTTTACAAAAAAGAAAAAGTCAACGGAAGATCAAACGAAAAGAAGCCGCCGCATTTCAAATGGCGATGCTCTACGAGTTGGGTAAAATTTACCATCAAAAAAATTGGACGATGCAGTTCCACCTTGGAGCGATTAGAAATAATAATAGCCGATTACTTCAACTCGTCGGTGCCGACGTTGGGGCAGATAGCATCGGCGACTACGAGCAGGCAGCGGGGCTTTCCGCTTTTTTGAATCGCTTGGATAAGGAAGGAAAACTAGCCCAAACCATACTCTACAATTTGAATCCTAGAGACAACGAAGTCTTTGCCACCATGATGGGAAATTTTAACGACGGTAGTTCCGCTGGAAAAATTCAATGGGGTTCGGCGTGGTGGTTTTTAGACCAAAAAGACGGTATGGAAAAACAAATCAACACGCTATCGAATATGGGATTGCTGAGTCGCTTCGTCGGTATGCTGACGGATAGCCGCAGTTTTTTGTCCTTTCCTCGCCACGAATATTTTAGAAGAATCCTTTGTAATCTGATTGGAAAAGACGTGGAAAACGGAGAACTACCGAACGACTCGAACTGGCTAGGAACGATGGTCGAAAACATCTGCTACAAAAACGCAAAGCAGTATTTTAATTTTTAACAACATGAAACAATACATTTACATTTTTACCTATTCCCTATTTTGTCTCGTCAGTTCTTGCGGAGAGTTGAGCAATCAGAAGGTGGTTTATCTAGCGCATACTCTACCCACTTCACATCCCGTACATCAGGGAATGGAAGTTTTTGCGGAGCAAGTCAACCAACAGTCCGAGGGGCAGTTAATGGTCAAAATATTTCCGGATGGGCAGTTGGGCACGGAGCGTGAAGTCTTGGAATTATTACAAATCGGCAGCATCGCCATGACCAAGGTAAGCGCAGCGGCAATGTCCAATTTTGCCCCTGAATACAAGGTCATGGGTGTCCCTTATTTATTTCGGGATAAGTCGCATTTGTTCGACGTACTGGAAGGTCAAACGGGAGAAAAACTGTTGCTCTCGGGGAGCGACTACCTACTCCGAGGACTTTGTTTTTATGATGCTGGTAGCCGTAGTTTTTACACCAAAGACAAACTCATCAAGACGCCCGATGATTTGCGGGGCCTAAAAATTCGGGTGATGAATCACCAAATGTCCGTTGATATGGTCAACGAAATGGGCGGCTCGGCTACTCCGATGGCGTACGGCGAACTTTACACCGCCCTGCAACAAGGAGTAGTGGACGGCGCAGAAAATAATCCGCCTTCCTTCGTGACGTCAAGGCACTACGAAGTGTGTAAATATTATACCTTGGATGAGCATAGTTCAATCCCCGATGTATTAGTCATCGGTACAAAATACTGGGAGACCCTCAGCGACAAAGAGCAAAAGTGGTTGAAAGAGGCGGCTCGTTTTTCGGCCAAAGCACAGCAAGATTTTTGGAAAAAAAATGTAGCAGCTTGTATGGCTACCTTGGAGGCGGCCAACGTCGAAATTTTTAAACCCGAAAAATCACTTTTCGCAGAAAAGTCAAAAGCGGTACTGGAGGAATTTGTGAAAGATGCCAGCATGAAAAAAATTATTGACGAAATACAAGCGCAGTAGAAAAGTTACTCTAACAATAAATACACGTACCCGATGGAAAAATTATATCAGCAGATTAATCGAATGATCGAAGTCGTTTTAGTTTTCATTTTTGCCCTCTTGGTCTTGGACGTTTTGTGGCAGGTCTTCGGCAGATACGTTTTGAAGCAGTCTTTTTCGTTCACGGAGGAGTTTGCGCGCTTTGCCTTGATTTGGTTAGCCGTTTTGGGGGCAGCCTACCTGAACGGAAAACGGGAGCACCTCACCATGGATTTTCTGTTACAAAAATTAAGTCCCGAAAAAATAAAAAAACGTATGCAAATCATCGAAGTCCTCATGTTCATTTTTGCGCTAGTGGTGATGGTGATTGGAGGAGGTAATTTGGTTTACACTACGCTTTATTTAGGGCAGGTATCTCCCGCCATGCACATCTCTTTGGGCTACGTTTATGCTATCGTTCCGATCAGTGGGCTGCTGATCATGTTCTACTCTGTTTACAATATTTCGTTTTATAACAATAAAAACACGTAACTCAAAACAAAAGAAAAATCAACTTACATGTCCATAGAATTAATCAGTATTCTACTTTTATTCATTAGCTTTTTTGCCCTGTTAGCCTACGGTGTTCCGGTGGCTTACAGTATCGGGATATCCACTACGCTGACCACGCTGCTAAATATTGCCGCCATGCCGGGCATCACCACCGTAGCACAAAGAATGACAACGGGGATAGATAGTTTTGCGTTGTTGGCAATTCCATTTTTTGTACTAGCAGGAGAACTGATGAATCGGGGCGGGATTGCCAATCGTCTGATAAATTTTGCCAAATCCATGGTTGGTAGTTTACCGGGAGGCTTGGGCTACGTCAATATTTTAGCAGCCATGTTGTTTGGTGCCATTTCGGGTTCGGCGGTGGCCGCCGCCTCGGCCATCGGAAGTGTGATGACCGAACGTATGGAAAACGAAGGTTTTTCCCGACCATTTAGCGCAGCCATCAACATCACGTCCTCTACCACGGGGTTGTTGATTCCGCCGAGCAATGTTTTGATCGTTTACGCATTGGCTAGTGGCGGGGCAGCATCGGTAGCAGCTTTGTTCGTAGCGGGCTACCTACCGGGCATCTTGGTAGGCCTAGCACTCATGGTCGTTGCGGCGGTGATGTCGAGTAAGCAAAATTTGAAGCGCGGCCAACGTGTACGATTAGGTCAAGTGTGGACGGATTTTCGGAAAGCATTTTTCAGTCTGTTGATGTTGGTCATCATCGTAGGTGGTATCGTTCAGGGAATTTTTACGGCTACCGAGGCTGCCGCCGTGGCGGTGCTGTACGCCTTAATTTTGGGGCTGAGCTATCGTACCATCACGGTTCGTAATCTTCCCCATATTTTGCTGAGTAGCGCAAAGACGACGGCCATCGTCATGTTTCTGATCTGTACCTCGATGGCGATGTCGTGGCTATTTTCCTTTGAAAGCATTCCGCAGTTGATGACTGGCTTTTTGTTAGAAACCGTTAGTAACCCATTTCTAATTTTTCTTTTGATAAATATCACTTTGCTGGTCGTCGGTACCTTTATGGATATGACTCCCGCCATTCTGATATTTACGCCCATCTTTTTGCCCGTGGTGACAGAGTTGGGGATGAACCCCGTTCACTTTGGTATTGTCATGGTGCTCAATCTTTGTATCGGACTGTGCACCCCACCCGTGGGCACTATACTTTTTGTGGGGGCGGGAGTAGCCAAAATTTCAGTTACCAAAGTCATCCGACCATTGCTACCGTTTTTGGCGGCAATGGTTGTTGTACTTTTTCTCATTACTTTTTTTGAAGGGATTTCCCTGTGGCTGCCTAATTTATTTGGATTGTAAATCTTTTGTTATAAATAAGAACTAAATAGCTAACTCAAAACCATACTTTTTCATTAAAAATAAAATAAAAAAATATTATGGAACAACGATACGAATCCTCTCCACGAGAAGTAAGCCGCATGAACACCGCCGAACTTCGGAGCAATTTTTTAGTCGAAAAATTATTTGCCAGCGACAAAGCAAATTTTCTTTACAGCCACTACGACAGAATGGTCATCGGTGGCATTATCCCAACGAACAAAGCCATCAACCTCTCCAACTATGACGAACTGAAAAGTAAATTTTTTCTCGAAAGAAGGGAAGTCGGTATCATCAATATCGGCGGTAAAGGAAAGATCAAAGCCGATGGTAAAACTTACAAATTGGATAAGTTAAGTTGTCTGTATTTGGGCAAAGGAACGAAGAAAGTTACTTTCCAATCGGACAGTAAAAAAACGACTGCCAAGTATTTTCTTTTTTCTGCGCCTGCCCATACCGCTTATCCCAATACCCTCTACACCAAAGAAAAAGCACTACCGGTGACCTTGGGTTCGAGCGAAACTTCCAACCATCGAACCATCTATAAATACATCCACAGAGACGGTATCCGGAGTTGTCAGGTAGTGATGGGATTGACAGTTTTGCAAGACGGAAGTGTATGGAATACCATGCCTGCCCATACCCACGACCGCCGCAGCGAGGTATATCTTTATTTTGATGTCCCTAAAAATCAAGGCGTGATGCACTTCATGGGTCAGCCACAGGAGACCCGCCATCTATGGGTACAAAATAACCAAGCGATCATCTCCCCACCGTGGTCTATCCATGCTGGTTCGGGTACGGCGAGCTATTCGTTCATTTGGGCAATGGCTGGTGAAAATCAGGATTTTACGGATATGGATTTTATTGAATTGAAAGATATACGGTAGTAAATTTGTTTTTTGCTTTCGGTTTTATTAAATTTTATAGGTGTTGTTGCATGAACATTTATTATCTCGTTTTTCTGGTTTTTGCCAAATTTTTATGAGAAAAACTGTTTTGTAAAAAATTTATGCAATCGAAAAACCTCTTTAACCAAAGGATAAATGTT
>JBCCJE010000458.1:0-5061 GCA_039027925.1 Bacteroidota bacterium | reverse complement strand
TGAGACTACTGATGATGATGTCTCGATATTTTTGTCTGGAAAATATATCTATCCAGCCAACTACGGTCAAGGTCAAAAAATATAACCCTCGCTGATTGTGTATGCGATATTTGTTACTCATAGTTTGTTTTTGTTTGGAAGATAGTTATTTGTTCGGATAAAATGATTTTGTGTGGGGAATACTTTTTGATGAATTCTGGGCTAGGCTGTTGGCAGAGCCAAGCGGAATACGAGGCACTACCTCGGAGAGGTAGCGCCAGCTAGGACTTAACGTAAACAAAGTAAATGAAGCGAATAAAAAAACAAAAACCGAGACTCCCATAAAAGCCTCGGTTCTAAATCCGCTAAAAAAAATTATTCTTTAAATCAGTCTTGCAGCAGTCGCCCTCTATATTTCTCCAACACATACATCGCTTGCATTTTTTTAATCTTCAAATCATCAATCGTGATTTTGGCGTTAAGTTGGGCTAATTGGGCAGCGCGAAGGTCTAGCGCAGTTGCTTTGCCGACGTAAAATCTTTCTTGGGTACGGTTAAAATTTTCCTCAAAAGTCTCTAGGTTTTGTTGCTCTCTCGCTATTTGTACCTGTAATAATTCGATGTTGCTTTTTTCCTTCACCGCTCGGCTGTGCAGTTGACTGACCAACTGTTCATTTCTCATTTTTTCGACTTCGACTTGTAGCTGTTTGGTTTGGATTTGATTTTTGATGATGCCGCCGTCGAAGAGATTATACCTTGCGGAGATACCGACGGTAAAGCCGATATTTTGCAGGCGAGCCAATTGTTGTAAATCATTTTTTTGCCAAAACAAACCGAAATTGGCAAACGCTCCAACGACGGGCATTTGGTCTGCCTTAGCCAACTCTAATTGTTGCATCGCCAGCGCAATTCCTTTTTGACTCAATTGTACTTCGGGATTTAAGTTGGCAATATCATTTTGCAGGGTGGCTTCTTCCACCGTTGCTCTTTCCTCTAAATCAATATCCACTCGATAAAATTCGTTTGGGTTTTTTCCCAATAAAAAATTCAGATCTTGTATCAAATTGGTTTTGACCAACCGAATATTATCCAACGTATTGATGTCTTGATTCAGATCAGTTTGCGCTCGTAGCACCGCTAATTGGTTGACCTTTCCGAAGGCTAGGCGGTCTTTCATTTTTTGGACACGCTCCTCGCTGATACTGATATTTTCTTCTAGGAGTGTTTCCTGATTTTGGATTTTTTGAATTTCAAAAAACAATTGGATGACGGCATCGGTCGTGTTATTTTTCAGTACATCGCTCTGCTGCCTAGCCATAATCGCTTGATTTTCAAATAGTTGTAATCGTTGTTTGCCGCGCCTTCCATCGTAGAGGGCGTAGTCTGCTTGTACGCCTAGGTTGAGTGTGGTGGAAGCTACGCCCCAATCGTTGACTTCGATCAAGGGATTATTTTCTTGAAAAGTTCGAATATCTACCTCCGTATAATTATTGGCGTAGTTGACTCCTCCGAGTGCGTTGACGGTAGGGAGGAGTCCCGCATTGGCTTTAAATACTTGTCGCTCCGAGATGCCTACGAGGGCATCTTGTATCTGAATCTGTTGATTATTTTTCATCGCTAAGTCAATAGCAGAAGACAATGTAAGTGTATTGTTGGAAGCAGGACGCTGCGCTTGTAATTCCATTACTAGAAACAATACATTTACAAAAAGCGAAATTATTTTTATAGACTTCATTTTATGAGATTTCATTTCGTGCTTCTCTCAGTACGATGTCGAGATCAGCGGGTTGAACATTTTTAATTCTTCGAATATATTTCGCAAAGTAGTATTTGATCGTATTCATCAGGATCATCATGGAGGGCAGAAAAATCAAACTCAAGACCGTTCCGAAAATCAAACCGTAAGCAATCGCAATCGCCGTAGGCTTGATAAATTGCGAACTGATAGAATTATTCAAGAGTAATGGTGCTAATCCAAATACTGTTGTAATCGTCGTCAAAATGATCGGTCGAAATCGGGAGATAGCCGCCTCTCTTAGGCTATCTTTTACCGATAAGCCCTCTTTGAGTTTGTCATTGTAAGTGGAGATGAGTACTAGTCCATTGTTGATTAAAATTCCCCACAGCGCAATCATACCGAGGATGGAAAAAATACTCACGGGAATGTTGTGCAAATAAGTTCCCCAAGCCACACCAACAAATGCAAATGGTAGCATAGCCAGAATAGCGGTGGTCTTCATAATGGATCGGTAGTTCAACATCAGGATGGCAATAATCAAAATAAAAATTACCGTACTCGGTGCTTGGCTGGAAGTCTGTGTCTTGGACGATAATCGAGCTTCTCCTTCGAGGGTGTAGCGCAAATTCGGAAACTGCTGCTGAATATCTTTGAGTACCGTTGCCTCCGCTTTAGCCAATACTTCGGGAACAGACACTAGTAGATTTTCCACATCGGCTTCTACTCTAATCTCTCGAATCCCCGATTGGTGATTGATCTCGGAGACGCTACTTTTTAATTCAAAATTAGCTAGTTCTCCCAATGGATACGCTGCGCCGTCGGGAGTAAGCATTCTTACATTTTTCAAGTCATCAATAGATCTTCGATCTTTTTTGTCGTAGCGCAACCATACCTTCACTTCCTCATCTCCCCGCTGCAAACTTTGTGCTTCCAAACCGAAAAACCCTTTGCGTACCTCGTTGAATACTTGCCCTTCCGATAGTCCTAAAAATCTAGCTTTGGAGGTCAACTCCATTTCTATTTCTGGCATCCCTAATTTATCGGTATCGGTTACATCTTTCAGATCTTTTTGTTGGGAAAGGTAATTTCTCAACATTGTTTTTGCATTTCGGAGTTGTTCCATATTTTTTCCCACCAACGCAATGGAAACTGGTTTTCCAAAAATAGGAATGCTCCCGTAAGATAAGTTGGTGGCTTCTGGGATAGGTCCTACCTTCTCTCGAATGGCACTCGCAATATCAAAGGACATGATATCTCGAGTATCTCCTTCCAGCATGTAAATATTAAGATAACCTTCGTTGGAGTTTGGACCAACGACCCGCTCCACGTATTTTACAACCTGATTACTATCTGCACGATTCTCCGAAAAATCTTGATTGACTTCCCATACTTTCTCTTCCATGCGCTCCAATTTTCTTTGGACAATAGACTCATCCGTTCCAAGTGGTAGCTCCAACTTAGCAGTAATCATGTCCTGATCAATGGTTGGAAAAAAAGTAGATTTGATGGTACCCGAACTCAAGGCACCGACGGTCAAATACATGATTCCGATAACGGCAACAATTCCTAACACGGGGACTCTGAGTGAAAAACTAATCACTCTCGAATAAATAGCATCCCGAAATTTAAGTAAGGATTGGTTTGTCCAACGATTGAACTTCCAAGGCTTATCGCCTTTGGTGAGTGCCTTAGATCGAGCAATGTGGACAGGTAAAATCAAAAGACTTTCCAGCAAGGCTACAAATAAGGTGGTACACACCACAAACGAGATGTCAGAGAAAAAATCACCCAACTGACCATCAAAGAAGAAAAACATCGAAAAGGCCAACGCCGTGGTAGCCAGCGAAGAAAGTATAGCTGGAAAAACTTCTCTAGTTCCCTCGATAGCTGCCTGCAACGGAGACTTGCCATCTTGGTATTGCTGATAAATATTTTCGGCAACGACCACCCCGTCATCCACGATCACTCCGAGTACGACGATCAATCCAAATAAGGAAACTTGATTGATGGTAAGGTCATAAAGAGAAGCCACGATAAACATACCCAACAAAGCAACTGGAATTTTGAAGGCTACCCAAAATGCAATTCTAGGATGAAGGAAAAGTCCTAAAACAATCAAAACCAACAGTACCCCCTGCCAAGCGTTGTTGACCAAATTACCAATGGCATCATCCAATCCTACACTTCTGTCCTCTACAATTATCGCTTGAACGCCTACGTGATTTTTATTAAAATCTTCAAAATAATTATTGACGTAATCTGCATTTTGCAGAATGTCTTCCTCGCTTCTACTGAATACTTTTAGAAGTACGGCAGGATCTCCATTGACAAAAGTTTTGGTGGGCTTATCCGCAAATTGATCTTTGACCGTCGCAACATCTTTTAGGAGAATCTGCTTACCGTCGGGCGTTGATTTAATCACCAGATTTTGCAGATTTTTTGCATAATAATTTCGACTGTCTAGCCGAATCTTAATATTTTTTTGAGATGTTTTTAACTCTCCTCCCGATCCTTTGAGATTGGCACTTTGGATGGCTCTACTCACTTCGTCAAAGGTCAACTGATAGGCCTGCAAATCATTTTCTCTCAGGCTAATTTCAATCTCTTCGTCGGGGTAGCCGCTGATAAATACCTTAGAAAGATTAGGAGAAAGGGTCAATTCATCTTTGATATTTTTGGCGTAGTCTTTTAGCACTTGTAAGCTGACATTTCCCGTCAGTCCTACGGTCATCGTGTAGTTCAGTATCTCTTCCTTAAAAATGGTAGGCGTATCCATCCCCTTAGGAAAGGTAGTGATACGATCAATGGCATTATTGATTTCCTGTAAGGATTCGTTGGGATCGGCATCTTCGAGTAGTTCAATCCGTACGTTGGCAAAACTCTCGGCGGCAGTAGAAGTCACTCGATCTATTCCTTTGACCCCTTCCAAATTATCCTCTATCTTATTCACTACTTCTTCCTCTACTTCCTGGGGAGATGCTCCTTTGTACACTACGTTGACACTGATAAAATTAATAGGCTCGGGTGGCAAAAAGTTGGTACGCAAAGAGGACAAACTGAATAAGCCCACCACGATAATCAGACCTACCAATATATCAGCAAGACGAGGTCTTTGGGTAAAAGTTCGTATAATATTTTCCATGATATGATTGATTTATTCTACGAGTGTCCCTTCTACTGGAATCTCAAATTGATTTAAAATGATCTGATCGGTTACGGCGAGTCCTCTCACTAAGATAGAATCAGTAAGAAAAGCAACCGGCTCTACCTGCTTTCTTGCAATTACATTGTTATCAAGGATAAGCACGCTATCATCACGGTGGAGTGCAGTTTGTGGAATGGCGG
>JBCCJE010000457.1:0-5062 GCA_039027925.1 Bacteroidota bacterium | reverse complement strand
GTGCTTTTTAGGGCTTGCTGAAAATAATTCATACATTTGAAGGGTGTTGTTGCATGAACATTTATTACTTCGTTTTTCTGATTTTTGCCAAATTTTTATGAGAAAAATTGTTTTGTAAAAAATTTATGCAATCAAAAAACCTCTTTAACCAAAGGATAAGTGTTCATACAACAACGCCCATTTGAAGATGCCTTTTGACTTTATACTTCGTTACAAAAACAATCGCACCCCTTCGGTCGTGCTATTTATCCAGATAAACTCATGATTTTGTGCCTCGTCCAAAACCAAAAATACTATCTAAAAAGAGTATGACTTATTTTTTTGGCAAGCCCTAAAGAGCACCAGAGGTGCGGCATCTAGGTAGAACATAACAATACATTTACAAGTCGTCGAAGTCCCAGAGGGACGACACCTATCTACCTGGCAGCTAGTAGGTATGCAGGCGAATGATTGGGTTTTCGTGAAAGCATTAGAGACAGTGCTAACAGGAAAAAAATAAATCTCAGCTATTTAGAATAAATTTTAAAATTAGGATAAATACGAAAAATTTAGCACCTTCTCCAAAATCACAACCAACGCTTCCGCCTCGCTTCCCACTTTTCTCCTTCCGACCTCTCACCGCTCTGGCAAAAAATAATACACCTCACTATCGCTTTCTCTCGTTTTAAAATTGATGCTGTGTAGGATGACAGAATCTTTAAAAATTTCCCCAGTATAAAAAGTAGGGCTGTGGTTGTAATATACTTTGGTGGTGAATTTCAGAGAATCACTTTTTATCTGGTAGTATCCGTGAATATTTCCCTCGGTCGTTCTATCTAGATCTACTAATTTTTCGGGTGTGCTGTAGGCTACGTGACAAATCACCAAGCCATCTTGATAAAATCGAAAAGTCTTGTAAGTATCACCAAACTGATCGGTATCAATGATTTTAAAATAAATACCATCCGTTCGTAAAATAGTACTGTTGGGATCGAGCAAAAAGTTAGGCTCGTAATACCAAAAACTGGTTTGCCGAGGTTCTTCGCCCTGCACTGCCTTGGGCAAGTATTTTTGCTGACGGCAACTACTCCACAAAAAGAGAGCAACCGTGATCGTAAAAAATGTAAGGTAGTGTGGATTCATAATTTTCGGTTTGTGGGTTTTTTCGGGTTAATTTGGCGTGTGGGTGGTAAATTAATTGAGGTAGTGATTTTGCGAGCGGTGAGTGGGTGGTGAGGTCTTTAGGTTTCGGGAAATTCAGACCCAAAAAACTTGCAACTTACCCCTCCTCAAAATGATCCGTGCCCACAAGTATCCATACCTATCGGCGATCCGTCGGGCATTTTTTTAGGAAGTGTATTTTTATATTCCGTTGGGTTATTTTTGAATTGTTGGATCATCAGGAGGGCGTGTTGGTAATGGGCTTTTTCGACCTCTCGGATACTCGTCTGTTTTCCCAACCAATCTTCTAACTCATTGATTTTCAGATAGGTTATCGCTCTTACCTGATCGCTACCGTCTCGATTCATGGCCAATTTGAATAAATGGTTTAAGACCAATTTATCCACGACTCTGCCAATCTCTGCCAAGTAAGCATCTTTTTCTGTGGTGTACCAAGAGGCTTGTAACAAGGCATTGACGTGAGTGTGTAGCCCCGGATTTTTACTATCTCTAGCGTGCTGCTCAATCAGGCGGGTAGCCCGCTGCGGATGCAGGTAAAGCCCAATCAAGTGATCCGCTACACTCTCGGCGGCAGCCATTGGATCGAGGGTGAGTCCCGTGCGTGTTTTAAAACTTTCCCTCCCTCTTTGGTAGGTGTACGCCTTAGGAGGAATGAGATTTAAAATGGTTTCGGGAATAACCAAGGCTTCGGGATGAATGGTTTTTAGGAGGGCAGCGGTGGCCTCATTTTGTTGGCGATAATCCAAAATACGTACGGCAGCCCCCATCACATCACCTCGAACACTATACTCATAATCTACTCCTCCGATCATTTTTGCTACGGCTTCCACTTGGTAGCGATGCGCCAAATACAAGGGGACGAGTACCTCTTCGGCGGTGGACATCGGCGCACGGGGCGCAATGTTGTGTTTTCCAAAATTACGCATGGCTACCTTGCGAACTTCCATCAGTCGGTTGAGTTCAGCGATGGGATCAGCGCCATTGTCCCAAAGGTGGGCGTAGGGATGTGCGCTTCCCGTTGGTCGGGCATCGGGGTCGGAAATATACCGAAGTCCCATTTTTCGATTTTCTTCCAAAATGTTTAACAATGCTTTTACAATGTTGGTGCCCTGCGGAAAATCTTGATAGCCATAGAGCACCGTTCGCTTATCCCACGCCCCGATTTTATCATCATAAGCATCATCAAAATTCAAACTTCCGTCAGGATTCAGCGTGATGTACGGATGCGGATAATCCATCACGGATGCTCGGTCGTTGGTACTGGCCGCAAAATTATGAGCCAACCCGATGGTGTGTCCTACCTCGTGGGCAGAGAGTTGTCTTAATCTCGCCAAAGACATTTCGAGCATTTGTGGCGCAACGGGTTTTCCCTCCTCGTAGGCTTTAACTAAACCCTGCGCAAGAAGAAAATCCTGACGAACCCGCAGCGACCCCAACGATACGTGCCCTTTTATAATTTCTCCCGTACGGGGATCTGTAACCGAGCTTCCGTAAGACCATCCTCTCGTAGCCCGGTGTACCCATTGGATCACATTATACCTTACGTCCATCGGGTCGGCATCGTCGGGCATCACTTTTACTTGGAAAGCATCTTTGTAGCCCGCCGCTTCGAAGGCCTGATTCCACCAACTCGCTCCCGTAATCAACGCGGAACGAATGGGTTCGGGTGCACCTCTGTCCACGTAGTAAATGATGGGTTCTACGGCTTCACTTACGGCTGCCGACGGATTTTTCTTTTTCAGCCGATGCCGCCTGATGAATCGCTTGACTAGCGGCTGATCTATCGGAGTAGCATAATCTTGGTAAGAAATACCAAAATACCCGCATCTTGGATCGAACACTCTCGGTTCGTAGTTATCGTCTGGAAGTGCTATCAAAGAATGGTGCATCCTTACCGTTACTGCTTCTGGGCTAGGGGTCACGCTGCGGATATATCGCCCTTTTGGTTTTCCAGTAAAAGTTAAGGTGGCTTCGAGTTCTGTATTTTTCGGAAAATTTTTACACATGGGTGGGTAGATGGCCGAGCGGGATTTATCGAGTTGATAACTGCCTTGATTGGTTTGTTGCAGTTTTCCAACCACACCGTGAGCATCTCGTAGTAAAAAATCGGTAGCATTTACAGTTACGGATTCTCCATCATCTTTTTCCACTTTAAATCCCCAAATGACTGACTGCGCAAACGCCTGCTCGACTGATTCTGTCTCGGCGGGATTATCACTCACCGCCCGAAATCCGTAATTGGGCTGTACCATCAGTACCTTAGGCCCCACTTTGATAAACTTGACGATTCTGCCGTTGCCCAGTTGACCTCTGTCCAATCCAATATCGTTGGAGCCAACCCCAGCAGATAGAGCGTTGACGTAGAGAAATTCCTGATCGAATTTATCAATTTCCAAGGAGATGGTCCCCTTTTTTTCGTCCCAGACAAAATTGAAAAAACCTTCTTCTTTTTCTATCGTTCTAGTGGAAATATCTTCTGATAAGTTGCTGGTATTTTCAGTAGCTAGGGATGAAGCCGAGATACAACTGCCTAGCAAAATGACGAAAAAACAGCCAATAATTTTATTCATTTAAAAATCAATTTGTAGATTTATAATTACGAGATGAAGATATAAACTTTATCTTAAATCCGAATTTACGAATTACTATTTTTAGGAGTGCTAAGTCTGCACCTTGTTATAAAAGGTCTCACCACCGAGAGACAGATTTGATGTTCCCCTAATTTTTTCCTTTAATCTTTTAATTTATTCAAAATGAAGCAAACACTACTTTTCTTAGTATTCACCTTTATAACAATGACCCTACAAGCTCAGGCAGATGCTTGGATGGTGCAAGTGGCAGTTTACAACAAAGAGGTGCCCACGAACCATTTTCAAGACATCACCAATCAATTGTATTACAGCAAGGATGCAAATAATTTTCATCGGTACTACGTCGGCAAATTTAGCGAAGCGGACGCTAGAGCTACCAGTACCAAATTAGATGGCTTGGGCTACAACACTACCGTAGTGAACGAGACAGAGTTCAATACCAAATGTACCTGCTACAAAACACCAACGCCAAGGCTACTGACCCCTTCTTTGCGGTCTATCTTTTTTGATTTTGACCGGTACAGTCTCCGAGCAGCATCCAAAAGACAGTTGGACTTATTGGCGAGGAGCTTAAAAAATAACCCTACTTATTCTGCTCGACTTTTGGCACATACCGACGCTAAGGGCACTAATGAATACAATGATAAATTATCTACCAACCGGGCAAATGCTGCGAGAAATTACCTTATCGCTAAAGGTATTGCCTCCAGCAGAATCAACATTGAAACTTTTGGAGAAAATCGCCCTATTGCCAAAAACGAACTGGACAACGGTCGAGATACCGAGCAAGGCAGACAATTGAACCGAAGGGTAGAGTTGGAAATATTGAACGAAAGCGGCGAGTCCATGAATATCGTGGAGGATATCGTTGTTCCTAGTTCTTTACAAAAGCAATAATTCGATGACAATGACAATATTCAATTTCAATGACCAATGACAATGACAATTTCAATGACCAATAACAATTGAATACTTTGATTAAAATTGAATATTGTCATTGAGATTAAATATTGTCATTGTCATTGTCATTGAGTTATTGTCATTGATTACCCTCACCTTTTCTTTTCTAATGAAGTACACCTCATTTAATTATTTTCAGGCGACCCTTGTGCTGATCGCCATTCTTGGCTTCGGTGCTTTCGAATGGTTATCGGCTAATCTCCAGATTGCGGCGATACTTACTGTCCCGTTGCTACCGCTCGTATTTTTTTTTAAAAATACTTACGAAATAAAAAGTGAACATTTGGCTTTTTCTACTTTTTGAAAAACCTACAAAAAAGTATGTCTCAAGGATATTTAAAAAATAGAGG
>JBCCJE010000456.1:0-5066 GCA_039027925.1 Bacteroidota bacterium | reverse complement strand
GAACGCTTCCGTATCTTTCTTGAATATTGTTTAGCACCTTTGACATGACTGCAACTTCATTTGTCATTTCTTCGTAATGAGATTTCATTTGATTCATTTCTCTCATTAGAGCCTCTTCTTTAGGAGAGGGGAAGAAGTGATAAAAGATAGCAACCATGATAATGGAGGTTACCAAAACTGCACTCAGAAATCCGAATGCTTTGAAAATCTTAACATTAAGTGGTTCTACGACCTTCTCATAACGTAGCGTCTGTGTGTTATAGACGAATTTTTCTTTTCTCATTGAGTCCTTTATTCGTTAGTCAAAAATCCCTACTTTTGTGCTCTTTAAATCGAATGAGGTTTGGGAACTTTTGAACAAAATAATAGCTTCTCATAAAGACCGTTCGCAAAAGTAATTCGGTAGAAATGACTTTTCAAAGAATTTTAACCATTATTTTTCCCAAAAATGATTTTTTTTACTAACATGTTCACCAAATAAGTGATACATTAAATTTAATTTTCAAGTATTTTTAATGGTATGCGTGTATTGGAAAGAAAGTTTAATCAAAAAATTGATTAGAACTATTTTTATATTAAGTCAATATTTATTAGGACACTTATGAAATCAAAAGATATCCGACAAAAGTTTTTAGACTTTTTCCAAAGTAAACAACACAAAATTGTGCCATCTGCACCGATTGTCAACAAAGATGACCCTACGTTGATGTTTACCAATGCAGGAATGAATCAATTCAAAGACTTCTTCCTGGGCAACCGAATACCGACCGACCGTAGAACAGCGGATACCCAAAAGTGTTTAAGAGTGAGTGGAAAACACAATGATCTGGAAGAAGTAGGAATTGATAGTTACCACCACACCATGTTCGAAATGCTGGGCAATTGGTCATTCGGGGATTACTTCAAGGAGGAAGCCATTGACTGGGCGTGGGAACTTTTGACTAAGGAACTGGGCTTAGATCCGAATAGATTGTATGCTTCTGTCTTTGAAGGCGACGAAGCGGATGGTCTTGAACCCGATCGTGAGGCACTCCATTTTTGGAAAAAATACCTACCAGAGGAGCGTATCCTATTTTTTGATAAAAAAGATAACTTTTGGGAAATGGGCGATACGGGACCATGTGGCCCTTGCTCGGAAATCCATATTGACCTCCGCAGCGATGAAGATCGAGCAAAAGTAGATGGTGCTACCTTAGTCAATATGGACGATCCCGAAGTGATTGAGATTTGGAATTTGGTATTTATTCAGTTTGAGAGGGTTTGGAAAAAAAATGGTGCATCTGATTTGTTTAATTGGGAGGAAAACTATCAAGGAGGATTAGAGACGTTGAAAAAAGAACGACCTAACAAGATTTCTGAGTTTACACAACTAAAAAATCTCCCCGAAAAGCATATTGATACGGGTATGGGCTTCGAGCGATTGACGATGGCACTGCAAGGCAAAAAGTCCAACTACGAGACGGACATCTTTATGCCTTTCATCAATTACTTAGAAAAAAAATCAGGTTACACCTATAGTAACAGCTACGACTTATCCGCCAAATCAGACATTGCGATGCGGGTGGTAGTGGATCACGTGAGAGCTGTTGCCTTTACCATAGCCGATGGACAACTACCTAGCAACACGGGGGCGGGTTACGTCATTCGTAGAATTTTAAGAAGAGCAGTGAGGTATTACTATTCTTTTTTGAATTTGAAATCACCAGTCTTACACGAATTGGTAGGTATGTTGGCAGAAGAATTTAAGGAGGTGTTTCCAGAACTGAAAGCACAGGAGGATTTTGTTGCAAAAGTAGTGTTAGAAGAGGAGCGAGGATTTTTAAGAACATTGGAATCAGGATTAAAACGTATCGAAAACCTGGCAGTAAAAAATAACCAAGTAGCTGGCGAAACGGCTTTTGAGCTACTCGATACCTACGGTTTTCCCATTGACCTCACTCGCCTGATTGCTGCCGAAAAAGGCTGGACAGTAGATGAGGCAGGCTACGAAAAAGCACTAGCCCAACAAAAAGAACGCTCCCGAGCAGACGCTAAAAAAGAAATGGGCGACTGGACAGATTTGCTTGACGATCCGAGTGTGGCGTTTGTGGGTTACGATGATCTAGTGGTGACGGATACCAAAGTAGTCAAACACCGAACTGTCAAAATTAAAGACAAACCGCAATATCAAATCGTGCTGAGCAAAACACCTTTTTACGCAGAAAGTGGGGGACAACGGGGTGATGTAGGATTAATGTTTTTTGGGGAGGAAAAAATACCGGTGATAGATACGCAAAAAGAAAATGACCTGATTATTCATGTGGTGAAAAAATTTCCAGCAGACTTTTCTAACCTGACTAAGGTCGAAGTGCACGCTGGGAAAAGAGCAGCCACCGAAAAAAATCATACCGCTGTTCACCTCATGCACGCCGCCCTACACGAGGTACTAGGTGAGCATGCCTTGCAAAAAGGTCAAGACGTGGATAGCAAGCGGCTACGATTTGATTTTTCTCATTTTCAAAAAGTAACCGATGAGGAAATTGATCGGATAGAAAAAATCGTCAATCAAAAAATCCGAGCCAATATTCCCTTGGAAGAAGAAAGAAACATGCCCATCAGCGAAGCGAAAGCCCTTGGTGCCACCATGCTTTTTGGTGAAAAATACGGGGAGACCGTTCGGGTGATTACTTTTGATAAAAACTTTTCGCAAGAGCTTTGTGGAGGAACTCACGTTGACGCTACGGGAAAAATTGGTTTGTTTAAAATTCTAAAAGAAGACTCCGTAGCGGCTGGCGTCCGACGAATCGAAGCGGTAACAGCCAACGAAGCGGAGGCTTTTGTAACAAAAGAATTACAAGAGTTGGAATCCATCAGAAACCTGTTTAAAAATCCGACGCGTACCGTTCAAAATGTAGAAGCCTTGCAAGAGGAAAATCGTCAGTTAAAAAAGGAAATCGAAAAATTACAAGCGGCCCAAGCTAGCGGCCTCAAGGATGATTTGAAAAGTAAAGCGGAACAAATTGACGGCATCAATTTTATCGCCTCTACCCTACCGCTGAATGATAGTAAGACCATCAAGACCCTAGCCTACGAACTAGAACGAGAAGTCGGTGATGCCTTAATCGTATTTGGTGCGGAAGTGAACGGCAAGCCACAACTCATGGTCACCATCAGCGAAAATTTGACCAAGGAAAAAGATTTACACGCTGGAAATATGGTGCGTGAGTTAGCCAAAGAAATCAAAGGTGGCGGTGGTGGTCAACCTTTTTTCGCAACGGCGGGCGGAAAGGATGTGAGTGGGTTAGCCAATGCGATTGCCAAAGCGAGAGAGATGTTGAATTGATTTTTTTGAGCAATCTGAGGTTTAAGAGTTTGAAAAACCGCAATCCTTGAAGGAGGTGTTGCGGTTTTTTCATTAGAGTAAGTATGTAGTCCCAATTTTGCGAATAGGCAATCTAATGATTGAAAAAAAGACCAGGTAATTGATTTACATCATTGATCTCAGTCACCTTTCCGAAAGGTAATTTTTCGCTTACGGTGTGACTCCTGTTTAGCCAAACACATTCCCACCCAAAATTGCTAGCCCCCGAGACATCCCATTGGTTGGAAGAAATAAATAACAATTCATTGACGGAAGTATTCAAATTATCCATTGCCATTTGATAGACCTCGGAGCGAGGTTTGTAAACCCCAATTTCATCCGCTGAAAAAATAAAGTCAATAATATTTTCTATACCTGTTTTTCGAACACCATTTTTTAGCATCGGCATAGTGCCATTAGACAAAATACCTATTTTTATTCCCTTGGTTTGCAAGGCAATCAAGACCTCCCCTACTCCATCAATCAAACTAGGCTGATCATAAATTGGTAATAACCAATCAAAAATTTTAGGCTCATCCAAGCCGTGCAATCGCATACTGTAATCCAAGGCTTCTTTGGTGACTTCATCGAAAGGTGCGTACTGATTCATCTGATTACGCAACCAAGTGTATTCCAACTGTTTTTTTCTCCAGACAGAAATTAAGCTTTCAGTCTTACTGCCAGCGATAGATTTTAAATCCTCTTCAATTTCGCTGGTTTTAAATAAAGTCCCGAAAGCATCGAAGACAAAAATTGATTTTGTATTTATCTTATCCATAAAACTTGACTTAGCGATCACTTAGGAATGGTGCATTAATAAATTTACATTTTATGCGCAGTTATTTTTTCTTTATGCAAGGCGAAAAAAGTAGGCGATGCGGGGCATCGGCGAGGCTTTTCAACGCAGCAGAAAGGAAAAAGAATAAGTAGAAAATGTAAAGTTATTATTGAACCATTCCTTAAAATGTATCATAAATTATTGACCTTTTCCCACATAAAACAATCTGTCACGTGGTCGTTGACCATTCCACAGGCTTGCATGTAAGCATAACAAATAGTACTCCCCACAAATTTGAATCCTCGTTTTTTTAAATCTTTGCTCATCGCTTCACTAGCAGGAGTAGCAACAGGTGCATCTTCGATTTTTTCAAATTTATTTTTGATAGGTTTTCCGCCTACAAACTGCCAGATATATTTATCAAAACTACCAAATTCTTTTTGGACTTCAAGGAATGCTTTGGCGTTAGTCCGAGCGGAATTGATCTTCAGTCTGTTGCGAATAATATTAGGATTTTCTCTCAGTCTTTCTAATTTTTCGTCGGTGTAATGTGCCATTTTTATAGGATTAAAATTATCAAATGCCTGACGGTAGCCTTCTCTTTTTTGTAAAATGGTAATCCAACTCAACCCAGCTTGCGCTCCTTCGAGCATTAGCATTTCGAATAGTTTTTGATCATCGTGAACGGGAATCCCCCATTCGTTGTCGTGATAATCAATATAGATGTCATGACTCAAACACCATTGGCAGCGATTTTTTTCTTTCATCTTTTCTTTTTTGACTATAACTATAACAAAACATTTACATATTAAAAAAATTAGAATTTTGATTGTAAGGTATTGCATTGACTATCTAGAGGTCAGGAGTGATTGATTATAATTCGTAATTTCTTTGCAGAAAGTTTTCGAGTTTGCAGGACGCCTCTCCCCCGCTGGCGGGGGTTCGGGG
>JBCCJE010000455.1:0-5077 GCA_039027925.1 Bacteroidota bacterium | reverse complement strand
TAAATGGCTCATATTGTTACCATACCTTTTTTTGCTTTCAAACTACACTTTGTCTCTGGAGGTAATGAGTACCTCCCGTTGAACAAACTCAATCATCTAAAATTTAATACTGGAATACTGAAAATAGCAAAAGACTACGCTAGCGAAATCCAGCAACATGTATTGGACAAAGGTAGATATGAAAATGTATTGTTAGAAATACAGGATGGCAACTTCACGAAGGCTTCTATTAACGTTGCTTTTCCTGCTGCCAAAGATGGATTTAGTTATCCAGCGTACGAGCTAAACTTTGATTTTTTTTATAAAAATAGCGAGCAAGGCGTCTGGGCTATCGTTCCTGTTCTTCCCGTAGAAACCCTCGTCGAGACCATTGACCAATTAGAAGCGTCGCTGCGCCAAGTCATCCTTCAGGATTTTAAGCGGCATAATCGCTGGGGCATTGTTCAAGATATAGTACAAGCCATTTGGTACGATTCCGTGGAGTTACTTCGTCAAGATATTAATTTAAAATTTCATTCTCCCGCCGAGCTAGGTAATCTCGAAGACTCAAGGCAGAAAAAATGGCTACCAAAAGTTGCGCAGCCACTTAGAGTTACTCAAACTGAAACCTACGGTCGTACGAGCGAATTGAACCAATTGGTTAGGGCTTTAAAAGCCAGTCATAGTCGCAATGTCCTACTGGTAGGGGCGGCCGGCGTAGGCAAAACCGCACTCCTGCGGGAATTGGTTTTTCAAAAAAAACAGCTAGGGATCAAAGGGGAAATCTGGGAAACTACTGCCTCTATCCTCATCAAAGAACTCACCCAAGATACTGGATGGCAGGACAACATTGCTTATCTGGTAAAAGAACTCAAAGAAAGCAGAGACCTACTTTTTGTCCGCAATTTGTTGGACCTTTTTGAGGTAGGAAAATACGAAGGAAATAGCATCAGCATCGCTGAATTTTTGTTAAGCCACATCAGCAAGGGGGAAATCAGTATCGTATCCGAATGCACCGCAGAGGAAAAAGCAATTATCGAGTTGAGGAGTTCTAATTTTTTACCCAATTTCCAATTGATTAATTTAGAAGCGCCCCAAGCTGATTTAGAGGCAATCATCCTCAATAAAGTGCAAGACATAGCAAACACCCAAGCCATTGAGATAGTGCCCGAAGCTATCAAGGAAACCATCAGGCTTAACAAGAGATTTACGCCGTACTCTGGATTTCCTGGCAAGCCCATCCGATTTTTGGAAAGCATCATTTTAAGTCAAACTAACGACGAGTCTGAGAAAGTTAAGGAGATCACCAGAAAAGAAGTGATTAATCAGTTTTGCGAAGAAACCAGCATGCCCACTTTCATGGTGGATCCCGAAATTCCGATGTACCCCAACCGTATCAAAGATCAATTTAATCGGGACGTCTTTGGTCAAGAAATGGCGGTAGAAGGGGTTGTCAATATGTTGAACACCGTCAAGACGGGGCTGTCAAAAGTGGGAAAACCCATCGCCTCTTTTCTTTTTGTGGGGCCTACGGGGGTAGGAAAGACTGAACTAGCCAAAGTACTTTCTGAATTTATGTTTGGAAATAGAAACAAGATGGTACGCTTCGATATGAGCGAATACTCTGGTTGGGATGCCGTAAGTAAATTGTTAGGAACTGGCTTTTACGCCGACGGATTGCTCACCTCCACGGTGAGAAGAACCCCTTTTTGTGTACTTCTTTTTGATGAAATAGAAAAAGCACATCCTGATTTTTTTGATCTCCTGCTACAAATGTTGAGCGAAGGACGCCTCACGGATAGCGGCGGTAGGCTGGTTAATTTTTGCAGCACCATAATTATTATGACTTCCAACATAGGTGCTGCGGCTATGCAACGCCGAACCATTGGCCCTAGCGCAGCGGATCAAAGTCAGGTAATGCGGGTGCGCTATCTCAAAGCGGTTCAAGATTATTTTAAGCCCGAACTGTATAATCGAATAGATCAGGTCATTCCTTTTGGTGCGCTATCGGGTGATACGGTCAAAGCTGTGGTACAAAGAGAAATAGCTTTGCTCAAAAAAAGAGAAGGCATCAAATATCGAAGAATGGACTTGAGCATTACCGACGATGTCATTCAGCATCTTGCCAAAGTAGGATACGACGTGCGGTACGGTGCTCGAAACCTCCAGCGGACATTGCGAGCACAATTGGTCATCCCGCTGTCGAGAGCATTAAACCGATACGATACGGATGACCAACTGGAAGTAAAATTATTTTTAAAAAATCAAACGATTAAAATAGAAGTAGAGGCCGATCCCCTTGGTATTGATTTGTTATTTGAAGAAATCGAAAAAAACGATTACACCGATTTGGCAGGAGAGCATCGCAGAAGTGTTCAACGCTTTCAAGAAGGTTATTTTTTTACCCAACTGATGAGCGATTGGGATATTCTAAAAAGAGAAAAAGAAAAACTCGGCGACAAATTTTGGGAAAAGAAATCAAGGTCAGATAAGTACGCCCACCTCTTGAACATCAAAACCGAAGTGGAAGCATTGGCCGTCGCCATCCAAAGAATTGAGTCTGATTATTCTTTGGCTTGTATGGATTTGATGACCTACAAGCCCGAGTGGAATGAAGCTATGGAAAGTTGGAAAAAAGATTTTTTCGGAATGAAAATCAAATCGTTGATACAGTCCGACCAAGGACTCCAACGTTGTGATTTTAGGATATATGGTTATCATCCCCAACCGCTGGTGAAGTTGTATCTTCAAATATTCGAGCACAAAGATTTTGAAGTTGTCCCCCAGACGATTTGGTACCGATCTACTTACTACAATGAAGTTATTTTAAAAAAACAACCCAAAGGTAAATCAACCTACGCCCCCCGAAAGGCCTACCTGCTGAAAGCGTGGGAGGATAATTTTGAAGCGAATTTTATATCAGAAGAAAAATCAGACTTGCTCTGCGGCGTAACGTTTGCACTAACGGGCGATTGTCCTGCCATTTTTTTAGAAAACGAAAATGGAGTACAAAGAATGAAGATTGACGATAAAGAAACGCGCACTTTCCATACCGAAACGGTCAGCATCAATCAACCCATTCAGGATAAAATTCACTCAGTAAAATTTTATGGAAATAGCTATCCCATCAGAATCCTGAGACCATTATTTTTAGAAGATAAAAATCTTGGCATTAAGCGAGAAGTGAGCAGGGGCAAGTATCTCGATCTTATTTTGCCTGCTTTGGAAAAACAGTTCGTAGCCAAAATCAATGCAGCCATAAAATAGTGCTGTACAGTTGGACTAGTAGGTATGTCTAAATTTTGAACGTTGAATAGCTGAAACAATGCGGAATTATACTTAACTTTGAATTATCTCTTGTCCTGTTTTTTCCTCCCCAACCGTAATTTATTAACAGTTTACTCCCAAAAAATCTGATCATGAAATTATTCATTATTCGGCAGGTTTGCCTCTCCTTTCTTTTTGTATTCCTTAGTTTTCAAAGTTTATTTTCTCAACAAAAAATTGCTGGTAAAATCAAAACCGTTGATGGCACTTCCATCGAAAACGCCAAAGTAGAACTCACTTCTGTTATTCGGGATACCAAGGTTCAAGAAATTACGAGTGATTTGAATGGAAAATATGTATTTAAAAATGTGTTTCCCGGTAAATACTTTCTCAAGATAAAAGTGCCTGGCTACCAAGAGAGCGCAACGGAGATTTTTATCATCAGAGCCAAAATGGGGGTTTACCTAATGCCACTAACTCAAATTGAAAAACTCAAAATTACCCAAAATCGGAGACCAACAAGCAATAGATGAGACTATCCAAAAATTGACCATCGTAGTAAAAACTCTCTCGGAAGTAGGCTTCCCTTTGAAATCCCATCTTGGATAAAACGGACTTCGACTTTTCGTTATCAGGATTGACATCCGCCACGATACTGTGCAATCCCAATTGGTGAAACCCAAAGGCAAAGATCGTGTGCATGGTTTCGGTCATGTATCCCTTACCCCAGTATCTGGGAAGCATAGCGTAACCAATTTCTCCTCTAAAATTTTTCTTGTCAATTTTCCAAAAACTAAAATCACCCACAAAGTCGTCAGAGGATTTTTCCTTGATGACCCATACAATTCCATTTTCTTCTTTAAAAAGTAAACGATTTTCGGTAATGCGATCCACAGCAGTTTGTATATTTTCGAACGGGGGGGAATCCATGTATTTCATTACGAGTGGATCAGAGCGCAAGGCGAGTAAGTCCGCTGCATGGCTTTGATCGTACTGTTCGAATACTAGGCGATCACTTTCCAACTGCGGAAAAGTATCAAAGACTTGGGTATTTAGTAGCGGTTGATTCATTGGCTGTGATTAGTTGATTTAATAATCAATGTAAAGGTATCAAAAACTGCTTAGGCAATTACCTGACTTATTCTGCATTTGTGTTTTGTGAAAAGTCGGTACTTGTAGTATTTTTGAGGTAATAAAAATAATTTTTATGAAGAAAATTTTCCTTTCTACAGGTTTCTTTTTGTTGGTTGCCTTTTCGAGTAAAGCATTAGACGCTAGTATCACCTTTGCGACCTTCAAAAGTCCCAGCCAAAATTACGTAGAAATATACCTCCACATGGTAGGCGCTACGGTTACGTATGTTCCTAATGCTGATTCCACGGCGGCACAAGCTACCGTCGAAGTGGTCATTTTATTTAAACAAGATGGAACAATCGTAAAATTTGATAAATACCAACTGAATGGTCCTTGGAGCAATACTGAGGAAAATTTTGTGGATTTAAAAAGATTTGTCCTTCCTAATGGAAATTACGATTTGGAAGTATCGGTTCAGGACATGAACAAGGCTGAAAATGCGATTCGACACGAAGGAAAATTTAAAATGGATTTTCCAACCAAAGCCGACAAACTGCTGCAATCCGATATTCAACTATTGGCATCCATAAAGCCCTCCGAAAAAGACCACGTTTTGACAAAAAATGGATTTCATTTAGAGCCATTGGCTTATAATTTTTACAGTAGAAATTTTTCGAAACTTATATTTTACAACGAAATATACGAAACGGATAAAAAAATTGGAGATGATTTTCAGGTATCCTACGGAATAGAGAAG
>JBCCJE010000454.1:0-5096 GCA_039027925.1 Bacteroidota bacterium | reverse complement strand
GGCTAAAGTCATTAAAGTCTTTTTATAACAAACCATGCACGCCCCTATCGAAAAAATCTCTACGGCTCTACATTCCATTCACTTATCCAATTGTGTTAGGTATTCCTCTCGCCCCTGTTCTTTTCTCTCCTCTCACTTCTCTTTTCCTTCCCTTTCATCGTATGCTCCACAAAATACACGTAAGCATGCTCCAAGTTGGGCTGAATTTGTTCTGCCTTGTATCCTTTCACCTCATCCGCTACGACGGTAATTTTCCAACCCTCCTTCATCATTACTGTAGCGACCACTTCGTACTTTTGATTCACTTCTAGGTACTCTTTTTCGGAGGCAAAGATAGACCAGACGTGTCCTTGTGCTTGCTTAATCAGTTCTTCGGGAGGTCCCGAAAAAGCGATTTGACCTTTATTCAAAAGTGCCATGTGTTCACAGATACTCGATATATCGGCAACGATGTGAGTGGATAGTATGATACTTACATCGTTAGCACCAATGCGCGCTAGTAAGTTCCGAAAGCGAATACGCTCCTCGGGGTCAAGTCCCGTGGTGGGTTCGTCCACAATGATAATTTTTGGTTCGTTGATGAGGGCTTGCGCTATTCCCAGCCTGCGCTTCATACCTCCTGATAACTTACTCGCCTTTCGACTTCTCACATCAAATAGTCCCACATCCTCCAGCAACTGATCCACTGCTTGGTTGCGTTTGCGTCGGCTGTTCATTCCTGCTAGTCGGGCAGAGTAATCTAAAAATTCGTAGGTTTTAAGGTTGGAAAAAAAACTAAAATCCTGCGGTAAGTAACCGAGCATACCACGGAGGTAGCTTCTATTTTTGGCGGCATCTTTTCCATTCACCAAAATTTTTCCGCTAGTCGGTTTCATCAAGCTAACAAGGATTCGAATCAGACTCGACTTACCAGCACCATTTGGTCCAAGGAGACCAAACATCCCATCCTTGATGTCCAAGTTAACATCTCTTAGTGCCTGATTGCCGTTAGGATATTTTTTATGAAGACCTTGTATTGAAATATGCATTCCGTAAATTAATTTCAAACCCAAATTAATAACTTCGTTGCGATTCAAAGATTATTTAATTTGATTTTCGATAAATGGGTGAGAGGGTTCGACAAGTTCAACAATCAGAAGAACTACAAGACTACCCAAAAATAATAATGGTAGATGATTCACACGCCCAAAAGATGATTCGCCCAAGATGAATAATTTATTAATTGACTTTGCCTAACTCAAATTATGTCAGAAATCAGGCGAAATAGATTTTACGCATATTATCTGTGATGTAGTTAAAACAATATTTTTATGCACGCTCAAAAGTTTAAATTTTATCTTCACTCAAATCATTTGCCTTTTCAAAGGCTACGGAATTTACATGACTTGTTACTACGATGCATCGCTTATTCAATTCCTATTTTCCACCAACACAAAACCAACTCATTATGACAAGAGGTAAAAATTTATTAGTCGTAATTTTGATTACCATATCCACTTTATGTACTGCGCAAGTTGTTCCCATTTTAAATTATTCTACCAACAACGCAGGGCAAGTTCAATTAGAAATAGAAGGACAGGCAGACGAGTATTACCTATTAACGACTATACATGAACCTAATGCTTACGAGTCCATTACTTCGATTACGATGGGGATTGATGGGAATATGATAATAACTGAACCACTCGGGGCATTTCCGTTGCAAAGTTATCAAATCACAGCACACGCTATCGCTGACCCTGATGATACCGACGGCGATGGTATTGATGATATTACAGAGTTCAACGATATGCCAACGAACGCTCCCCTAAATTTTGCGGCGGCTATTGATTTCGAGGATGGGACAACTGCTATTCCTGATGCTGCTACTTTCGAAAGTTTGGCAGTAGTAGAAGATGTGCCTTGGGCTCCATTTCTCAATGATAAACAATTTGTTAAGTTTGGGATATTGGATAGAGATACAGATGAACCTAAGGTCTATTTTATCAACAGCAACACGCACGCTATCCATGCTAGTTTTTTTAGCAGTATTGGAGCGACGGTTATTGGTGATGATGGATCAGGAGAAATTGTATATAATCCCAATGAAATTCTTCCGAATGGAACGATTGGTAGCTATGCGTTTAATTTTTCCTTCGGCGAAGCGAAGTCTTTTGAAGAGACTCAACGCACCTTTGAATTGTTAGCGGCTAACATGCCATTTCTCCAAAATAACTTTCAATATTTTATAGGAAATGCTGGAGAGGCTGATCATCAAAATCTATATCAAGATGCTTTCGTCGGATCAAGAATTATTGCCACACTCGAATCGCAGGTTTTTGCCGACGTTAATTTCCTTCCTTTCAATCAGGCTGAGGGATATGGATTTTTTAAACAAATGACTTTAAACGAAAATCCGGGATCACGTGACATTGTCCTGTACGATGCCCTACCTAATTCATTACCTAGAGTTGGTGGTATTATTACTTCTGTGATACAAACTCCGTTATCGCATGTCAATCTCAGAGCTATTCAAGATAATGTTCCCAACGCCTATATCAAAGATCCACTTTTGATAGATTCCATCGCTAGCTTACTCGATAACTACATTTATTACAAAGTAGAAAGTGACAAATATATCATCAGGGAGGCAACATTGGATGAAGTGAATGATTGGTATGAAAACATCAGACCAACTGATGATCAAATACCGGATCGAGATTTATCCCAAACCAATATTTTGCCACTAGATAGTATTGGTTTTGATATGGCGAATGCCTTCGGTGCAAAATGTGCTAATGTAGCCACCATGAGAAATTTCGGGTTTCCAACTGGCACTATCCCAAATGGATTTGGCGTCCCTTTTTATTTTTATGATGAATTCATGAAATACAATGGATTTTACGATCAAGTAGAGCAAATGATCAATGACCCCAATTTTATCAATGACTTGGATACTCGAATTAATATGCTCAAAGATTTTCGATCAGCTATAAAGGCAGCAGATATGCCCCAATGGATGTTGGACGAACTACAAATCATGCATGATGCCTTTCCCGCTGGAACTTCGGTTAGGTGTAGATCGAGTACTAATAATGAAGATTTACCTGGATTTAGTGGTGCAGGATTATATACCTCAAAAACTCAACATCCTGACGAAGGACATATTTCAAAATCAATCAAACAGGTTTACGCAAGTATGTGGAATTTTAGAGCGTACGACGAAAGAGATTTTTATAGAGTAGATCAATACATTGCGGCGATGGGCGTCTTGTGTCATCCCAATTATGAAGATGAAAAATCCAATGGTGTAGGTATCAGCATTGATCCTATTTTTAATACTCAAAATACTTTTTACCTCAATACACAAGTCGGAGAATCTTTAATTACAAATCCAGATCCGAATGCGATTCCCGAAGAAATTCTCTTAAATACGGATTCGAATGAAGGGTACTTTGTTTTGAGATATTCCAATTTGGTGCCTCAGGATCAATTAATTATGGATGATATTTATCTAGATCAGATGAGGGATTATCTCCAAATAATTCACGACGAGTTTGCTATTCTCTACGGGGTGGTAGGTGCCGAAGGATTTGGAATGGATATCGAATATAAAGTGACTGCGCAAGATCAATTAATTATTAAGCAAGCAAGACCTTGGGTTTCATTTTGGGCAGATATCAAAGCAGAGCATGATTTAGCAGTAGTAGCAATGACAGCACCGACTAACTCATCTACCCTAGGAGATGCCGAATTAGTTACTGCTAAAATTGAAAATCAAGGATTGAGAGATATGAGTAGTTTCGAAATTTCTCTTATCGTAGAAGGTCAGTTAATGGAAACTTTGACTATTGCTGATACCCTAACGCCGCAAAGTTGTGGCGAATATCAATTTACTGTTCCTCAAGATTTTTCAGTTATTGGAGATTATAATATTGAGATCATACTCAATGATTCCATTGATGGCTACAGTCGAAACGATACATTAATAACTGTACTAAGTAAAATTCATTTATTGGAAGGAGGCCTTGTTACTGAGTTTGATGAAGTAAGGTGCAATGAAGAAGTGATAGTGATAGCTAAGGTAACCAATCATGGAGAAACTACTTTTATAGAAACTGAAATTGAAGTGGAAGTGAACTCCGTAAAAGTTGATACCATCAATTACACCTTTAATATCCCTTACCAGATTGAAGTACGTGTGCCCATTTCTATTACAGAAAATCTGATGCCTATAAACAATGAGATTACATTAAACTTACTGAGTGTTAATGGTTCGCAAGATGCCATCCCCACGAACAATTCGTCTTCCATCACGACTGACTTAGATTCTGACTTTGACTACATTACTCTAATTATAAATCCAGATAATTATCCAGAAGAAACATCTTGGCAACTAGTAGATGAGGTCAGTAATGAAGTTGTAGCCTTAGGAAGTTTAGATGCAGGAGATCAATTTTACTCAACAGAAATTTGTGTTGATTATTATTCTTGTTATCAACTATTAGTCTTTGATCAATTTGGAGATGGGATTTGTTGCGACTTTGGAGAAGGAGACTTTTTAATGTTAGATCCATCGGGGGATACCTTGTTCACTAATAATGGTGAATTTGAAAATACAGTAGAGGAGTTCTTCTGTCCGTCTGATCTAAATTGTAATATTTCGGCCGATATTACCATCACCAATGCAACTAGCGAAGTAGCCAATGACGGTATGCTTTCTTTCAATCCTACCAACGGGATAGCCCCTTATCAATTTAGTATTGATGGAGGACAAAGTTTTAGTAGTACTATTTTATTTGAAAATTTAGCTCCAGGAACTTACGATATTGTAGTGAAGGGCTTATCAGAAGTCTGTCTCTACGAAACGACCATTGAGGTTGGATTTGATATCGTTAATAGTCTGAACGACCTTGCTACTGATAAAATTAAACTTTATCCAAACCCTACTAGAGAGAGTTTTATCCTTGAGATGGATGAACAACTCTCTAACTCAGGTCAAGTAAAAATGGATATTTACAATAGCCTTGGAAAATTGATTCGAAGAGATTCGGAGGTCAACTTTGATAATAATTTGAGTACAAGGATTTCATTAGCCAAATATCCTTCGGGTACTT
>JBCCJE010000453.1:0-5107 GCA_039027925.1 Bacteroidota bacterium | reverse complement strand
AATTTTTTCATCTTTGAAATATTTTGTATTTGATAAATTATTATAATGGTACAAACATAAATCATCGCTTACTTCCCTTTGGTTAATCAACCTTTATTTAAAGTTAATTAAGGTTAATGAATCAAGGATTTCTACCCGAAAGCTCTTAATTTTGAAATATGAAGGCTTGGAAAAATCATCAATTTTCTTTTGTATTGGCAGCGGGTAGCTTGTTACTCTTGTTGCTATTTCAGGTTTTTTGGTTGAGTAATATTTACCAAAATGAAAAAGAAAACTTGCGGGAAGAAGCTGATCTAGTTTTTAATAATGCGATAAGAAGTATTGAAGATTCTCTCTTGATGGATTTGGCAAAAAATCCGAACATCTTCCAGATGTTCTCAGGCTTGAATCCAGATATGGGTTCATCCAGTTCTTCCAGAAAAGTCACCACCATCATTGGGGGAAGGCAAGAAGTAAAAATGGCAGGTCAGGATACCGTAGTAAGTCTTGACCTTGACTTACGAACTAATTTCCAAGAAGATGCTAAGCGAGGAAATTTTGGATCGGTAGCACTTCTGATTGCTGGTGATACCAATAATCGGATTGACCGTTTCCAGGTGGAAGAAGGTTTTTCGAACTTCGTGGTGGACACCGCAGCAACTGATTATCCAAGTCTGAAATCACTAGACGAAAAACTGCAACCCTTGATTGCCCAATCAGATTTACCTCCGCCTTTTGAGTTAATAAAATTAGAGGGGAAAAAAATACCCGACGGAGAGCTGTACTCCAATCCCCACAAGGATATTCTTTCCAGTAATTCCTACGCCATTTATTTTCCTGAGTATCAAAGTTACATCCTTAAAGCCATCGCTCCTCAGATTTTCTTTTCAGTATTGCTCTTTGGGGCTATCGTTTTTTCATTTTTTATGATGTGGCAAAGTTTGGAAAAGCAACGGCGATTAACCGCACTCAAAAATGATTTCATCAGCAATGTTACCCACGAATTAAAAACCCCGATCACTACCGTGGGCGTTGCGCTGGAGGCACTCAGCAATTTTAATGCGCTAAAAAATCCCGAACGAACGGAGGAGTATCTCAACATCTCCAAGCACGAATTGCAGCGACTTTCTATATTAGTGGATAAGGTATTGAAGATGTCGCTGTTCGAAAAGCAAGAACCAGAGTTGAAGTTAGAGACTTTTGATATGCACCACTTAGTTCAGGATGTGCTGCATTCGATGAAGCTACAATTCGAAAAGTTTTCGGCAGATGTCAACTTCCATTTTGAAGGAGCAAATTTTTATATCAAAGGAGATAAAATTCACTTGACGAACGTGGTCTATAACTTAATTGACAACGCGCTCAAATACAGTAAGGAAAAACCTGTAATTAGTTTGTTACTAAAAAATAATCGTACGCAGATTCAACTCATCGTCAAGGATCAAGGGATTGGTATTGCGCCTAATTTAAAAGATAAGATTTTCGAAAAATTCTTCAGAGTACCCCAGGGAGACCGACACGATGTCAAAGGATATGGATTGGGATTAAGCTACGTAGCGGGCGTTGTCAAAAAACACCAAGGCCGTATCGAGGTAGATAGCCAAGAGAAACAAGGAACCGTATTTACTATTTCACTACCAACGAATTATGAATAAAATAAAAATACTATACGTAGAGGATGAGCCTCATTTAGGTAAGATCGTTAAGGAGAGTTTAGAGAGTCGAGATTTTGTGGTCAAGATGTTGCCAGATGGACGGGGCGTTCGATCTGCGGTGGATAGTTTCCAACCCCAAATTTGTGTCCTCGATGTGATGCTTCCCTACAAAGATGGATTTACCGTAGGCAAAGAATTACAAAATACGCACCCTACGCTACCCATCATTTATTTAACCGCAAAAACACAAACTAAAGATGTATTGAATGGGTTTCAATCTGGTGGTAACGACTACATCAAAAAACCATTCAGCATGGAAGAATTGATCGTCAGGATCAACAACATTCTTAACCTTTCCAAATCGTCATTCAAGGCGCAAAAACAAGATACTTCCGTCAGCATCGGGAACTATATTTTTCACCCAAAAAAATTTGAACTTCATCACGGCGATCATATTAAAAAACTTTCTCACCGTGAGATGCAGTTACTACAAATTTTTTCTAACAATAAAAATGCAAGTGTAAAAAGAAAAGATATTTTACTTCAGGTATGGGAAGATGATTCGATTTATAACTCTCGCAATTTGGATGTGTATATCACGAAGTTAAGAGACTACTTAAAAAAAGATCCCAATCTAAAAATAGTAACACTCAAAGGGGTGGGCTATCATTTTGTGGTAGGATAAAATTTTACGATAGACCACTTTCCCCGTAACTTCCCGTTACGGGGAAAATTAATAGGCCACTTTCCCCGTAACTTCTCGTTACGGAGAAAATTAAATGTCAACTACTTTTATGTCCTTGATAAACTTATCAAAAATATCCTCGATTATTCTTAGAGGAATCCTGCAGTTTCTTCTTTCCTCCAAAAACAAAATAGGAAAGACCAACGGAAATACTTCTCACTCGATGCTTGGCCTTATCCACAAAATCCTGAGTGCCGTTGGTAGCCATGATTTCTCGAAGCCCCATATTGTAGCGAGCGTCAAAAGAATATTTCCAGCGATTAATACGCACCGAGAAACCGCCGCCAAAATTGACTCCCACATCTATCCGCTCTATGGATTCTTCGCTGAAGTCATACGGAATCGTAGTGGACTCCCCGTTGAGCGCATCGTATATTTTTTGCTCCGCTTCTAACAAGTAACTTACATTCGGCCCCACATTTCCGTAAACTCTAAATCTATTGCCCACCGCAAAACCAGCCTCCAACATCATGGGCATATCCAAGTAACTGGCATTCAAGGTAGAAGTGCTATCCGAAGTATCCCAACTGGCGGTAAAGCCTTTTTGCGAAAAGGTGACTTCGGGCTGTAGTGCCAAGACTTTTCCCAATTGGATATTGGCGAATAATCCCGCAGTAATACCATTTCTTCTGGCAGCTTCCAGCACATCTCCGTTGGTGGCCCGCAGATCGCTCCCCTCGGCCATGTTGAGTCCAGCCCGAAATCCAAGTTCTAATTGAGAAAAAAGCAAGGTGGGGAAAATAAGCGTGAAGACGAAAAATAGATTTTTCATACGTAGGTTTTTGGATGAATTGTAGATTCAAAACTCAAATTCAAAATTCAGAGTTAGGATTAACGAGAGGAAAAAAATATGCCACAATCCCCAAGGCAATTCTTATTTGATGGAAAATTGAATTAAGTTTGTTTAGAAAAAATCAAGTTACCTATGTCCAATATGAAAGCATTACTTCGTATCATCCCTCAGGTAGGAAAAGTGGATTTGATCACGATGCGCCCCGAAAGAAATGTTATGCCTACAATCGCAGAGGAAGCAGAAGTTTCTATCGAAGATGGACTAGCAGGAGATCGCTATGCGGGGCGAAATAAAAATCGGCAGATCACACTAATTCAAGCTGAACATTTAGTGGCCGTAGCGTCTATGTTGGGCAAAGAAAAAATTGATCCGCTGCTGACTCGTCGAAATTTGGTGGTCTCTGGTGTCAACCTTTTAGCCTTCAAAGACCAAGAATTTCAAATCGGAGATGAGGTCGTTTTGAAAATGACTGGGCTGTGTCACCCCTGCTCAAAAATGGAAACAAATCTTGGCGTAGGTGGTTATAATGCCATGCGTGGTCACGGCGGCATTACGGCGAAAGTTGTTCAGGGGGGAAAAATCAGGAATGGTGACGCTGTGAAATTGAAGTGAATGAGGTACGTCCGTTGTAACTCCTTTGTGCGCAAAAACATATCAATTAAAAACATTGAAGCAACGCATTTTTATTTCTAGGGATTTAAAATCAGATAGTGTTTTTAAAGAAAAACTTGAAGCGGCGGGGTACGAAGTTTACGGCACCTCACTTTTGGATTTTCAGCGAGTAAAGTTTAACGCTATTCCCGAAGTAGATTGGATTTTTTTTTATAGCCAAAAAGGCGTTCAATTTTTTTTCGATCAGATTCGCAGACAAAAGATTTTTTTATCTCCAAAAATTAAATATGCTGGCTTCGGAGAAAAAACTTCTAAAGTCATTGAAAGTTATGGTATCCTTTGTGATTTTGTTGGAACGGGAAATGTAGCGACTACCGCTCCTAATTTTATTAAAATAGCACAAGGTGGAAAAGTACTTTTTCCCCGTGCCCAAAACTCACAACGAAGTGTTCAAGTACTTTTGGAAAATGAAATCATAACACATGACCTAATTGTTTACGTAAATACTCCAAAACAAAACTTTGACATTCCCGCTTCCAGTCACTTGGTTTTTATGAGTCCTCTGAATGCGAATGCCTATTTCGAAAAATATAAATTAGAAAAAAACCAAAAGGTATTTGCCATTGGACAAACGACTGCCGACGCGTTACTTTCAAGAGGGATAAAAAAAGTAATTTGTCCCAAAAAGCCATCCGAAGAACAGCTTGTAAAATTATTGTTAAATTACATCTGATGGTATTATTTCAAAATACTCAAATTGACATCAATCAGTTACCCTCCGTGGAGGCGATTCACTTTCAGCGGCTCGATCCTGCCCACGTACGCGTGAAGTACATAGCCAATGCTATCTTTTTTTCGATTCTGCTGGCGGGGGTTTTCTATCTGCGCTCGCAACCCTTGGTAGCCGATCATCCAAGACTAGCCAACGGGCTACTCGTATTTTGGATACTGTGGACGATTGCGGGATTTGTGTTGACAAAGATAGGTTACGACATCGAAGGCTATGCCCTACGGGAAAAAGATATTGTTCATATCAAGGGAGTCATCAACCGGAGGCAAACTGCCATTCCATTCAATCGAGTTCAACATTGCGAAATCAAAGCTGGCCCTATCCAACGATTTTTCAATTTAAAAACTTTAGAAGTTTACACCGCAGGTGGGCAAAGTAGTGATTTGAGTATAGATGGACTAAAAGGAGAACACGCCCAAAATTTAAAAGATTTTATCATTAAAACCACAGGACAAGAAAAAGCATCCGATGAAGAGGAATGATCTCGATTTTTTGAGGGCGCCAGAGCGACAATCCATCGTCGCTATTTTTTT
>JBCCJE010000452.1:0-5116 GCA_039027925.1 Bacteroidota bacterium | reverse complement strand
TGAATTTTCTGTCAGATACTGCCGTAAAGTTAACCTGACCTTCAATTGACATTACTTGAGGATTACCAAATCGAATAGCATTACTCGCTGCAACGGTAGAGGCAAATCCTACTGCCGTAGCATTTTCTAAACCATCCATAGCTACATCAGCTAAGTAACCAACACCCGTCAAATCATTTCCTGTTACATTGGTCAATAGTGAATTTCCACCAAAACCTGTGTTGTTGTCACCAGTAGTATTATTGGATAATGATTTGGTACCGAATCCTGTATTTTGTTTACCACTAAAGTTGCTCTCTAGTGCAGAAAGTCCAAAACCTGAATTATTTTGACCAGATAAATTGGCTTGAAGTACTTTGTTTCCTACTGCGGTATTTTTCGACCCAATAGTATTCGTTTCAAGTGCTTGCGAGCCTACCGCCGTATTGAGGTTTCCAGTTGTTGCTCTAGTCAAGGCAGTAGAACCAACGGCCGTATTATTGCTACCTTTACTTCTCCTTAATGCTTGGTTTCCTATCGCTGTATTTTTTAATCCAGTTACATTTCTATTCAAAGCTAAGTAACCGACTGCTACATTGGCACCTCCTTCTGTATTCTCTTGTAACGTAAAATTACCGACTGCTACGTTGGTCTTTCCAGTTAGGTTTTTCTCCAGAGCAGCGTACCCAAATGCAGAATTGTTATTACCCCCCGTTGTATTTCTGTTAAGTGCATCTGCACCTACGGCGGTATTGAATAATCCTCCAGCATTCATTTCGAGTGCTCTACGCCCAAGACCAGTATTACCTTCTCCAGTAGTGTTACCACGTAGTGCAAGTGTACCTAGAGCAGTATTATCCATTCCTGAGGTATTGTTCTCCAGAGCAGTATGCCCTACGGCGGTATTACCAATACCCGAAGTATTTTGGTTCAAGGCAAAAATTCCTATACCTGTATTAAATCTGCCCGAAGTGTTCATTTGTAAGGAAGCGTGTCCGAATGCACTGTTATTATTTCCATTATTGTTTTGGAGAGCAAATGATCCGACTGCGGTGTTGAACTTAGCAGTTGAATTTAACTCTAATGCCTCAAAACCAACCGCAGTATTATCATTTCCTTCTGTTAATGCTTCGAGGGCATCCGAACCAAATGCAGAATTGTTTGTACCAGTCACAGCACCCTCATTAGCAACAGCGCCACCAAAAAGTCCATCTCCAAGAAAGGTGTTAGTTTGTGCATGCGCTGATACACTAAGTAGTACCATAAGTGTAAATAAAAATGAGTGTCGATAATTTTTCATGATTGTTTAATTTTTTGAAATTGAATTGATATAAATAAAAAAGAATGATCTACGGCAAGAGGGATAGAAAAGATAAGATAGTTTTCAAAATTAGTAAAATTATCTAAGATTTCTGCTTATTACTTCTACAATTTTTAAGTACAATCACACCAGCAATTTGACTTAAATGTTTGGATTAGATATTTAGGGCGTAGGCACAAAAAGGACTACTCGAACCTAAAGAAATAAATGAATACTACATAAAACCTGATGCAGTAAGGAATTATCCCTAATCATGGAGAAACTTACGGTACTCGGTTTTCGAGAAAGAATTATATACTTCTTCGTAGTTCTCCAATAAATCTGGAAGTTTATTGGGGTTCAATTTTTTTAATGAAGTTACCAAATTATTAAAGATAGCGGCATCTTCTTCAAAAAAAGTAGCTAGTTTTTCCGAAAAAGCAGCTTTGTCTGCCACAAAATCTTCATAATAAATAGGTAGCACTTTTTTTTGGTAGCTATTTAATTCTCGGGTGACCGCTATATCTTTTTCTTCAGTAATTTTTATTCTCTCCAGAGCGTGCTTGATATCCAAGTTTAATTTGGTATTATTTACTTTATCCTGCGAATGCCATACGGAAGTCTTATCGGCCATCATTTTAGAGATGTGCTTCTTCAGAAGATTTTTTCTAAAAAGCTGTAAGATATATACATTGTTGTCTCTGATCCACTTCCTAGCACCGTAGAGCGCATCATATTGCGTATATCCTATTTTATATCCTACCAATTTTTCGGTATCAAAATTTTCGTTTTTTATGTACGTCTCTTTATCTGACAATTTTTCCCACGGTTTTGTAAATTCCGAGGAGTAAAACAAGTCATTCATAAAAGCATTGGTGTAAGGGACGGAAATCGGATTCTTCTCAATACCTGCGAATCTCCAATGAAATCCGTACTTGTACAAGGTGGGGCTTTTACGAACATTACTGACATAATATCCAAAACTATCGATGCTCGTGTTGTGATAGGCTAAGAAAACTTCATTGTGACACCTAATCAAAGGAGATGAATTCAGCCATTTGACGATAGCTGTTGACCCTGTACGTCCCCCGGTAAGGATAATGAATTTTTTTATTTTTCTTTTTTCGGACATCTGTTACAGTTTTTTCAAGAAAACATTTCCACTTCCGATATTACCTAATCTTACATCTTTTAGTGCACTCAACTGAGGTTTGTGGATAATCAAGAAGTTAGATTGAAAATATTTTTCTAATTCAAAATGCCATTCTTGATATACCTCGAGTCCATCTTTGGTAATTTTTGCTACGTAGTATGGAGTATCCTCTAATACATCGTAAACATCTTTCAAATAAGATCTTGCATAAATCCATCGGTGGTTGTACTCAAATTGGAAAAAACTTATTTTCTCTGATTCGAATAATTGCTTTGCTCCTGCTATTATCTTGAAGTCGTGTCCTTCAGCATCGCACTTCGCAAAATCAATGTGCTGAATATTATTTTTCACTAAATAATCTTGAAGGGTAGTAGTCTTGACTTTTACTTCTTGAGCATCTTTGATATTAGTATTGTAAAGTGAGTTAGTTCCCGCAAAATCTTCTCTGGCTATAAACATGGTAACTTCTCCCGTTTCATTTGAGATAGCCATATTTTCAATCGTTACATTATTTCCAGATATATTTGTAAGTAACTTACTATAAGTTTTCGGAATTGGCTCAAAAAGATACTGCCGAAGTTGCTCTCCTTTGTTTTTTAGCAAGCTCTGATTGTAAAGACTCCAGTCGCCAATGTTAGCTCCTATATCAAAAAGGACAACCTTGTCTTTTTTATTGAAAAAAGGGACTAAGTCTCTAATGAGTTTTTTTTCAGAGTCATCAACGGTTCCTCGAATATCATCTTTTCGTCCTTTCAAATATAGTTTTCTTCCAAGTTTCCAATAAATATTTCTCATCAACTATTAATTCTTTTTATTACAGATATACAGAAGCACCTATTGCCATTCTTCTAGTGAGAAGTTGAATTCTGCTTCTAATTTTTGATTAGACTTTTCAAAATATTTTTTCATTTCGGTTGGAATCCTATACAACTGATCCTCCCTATTAATATTTTGCTTTTGAAGTGAAAAATAAATTTTCTTGACGATATTTTTCAACCGAGAATTCGGAACATATTTGGCTAATTCAATACTTTGATGATGCAACCAAGTGTTCTTTATTCCAAAAGATTTATTTTTTGATTTTTCGTTTTCTTCAAGTTGGACGGAGCCATCTAGTTCAGCCCAGTTCAGAATTTCTTTAAGGTACTTTTCTTTAGCCTTGATTAGCTTCTCAAACTGAATTACCTTGACATTTTCCATTCCCAAAGCATCTACCCAATTTTTCACGTATGGGTAGTAACAACAATAATCCAATTCTCTTCGGAATACATAATTTCCATTCTCATTTCTTAACCAGCCTTCCAGCATTTCGAATTTTTTAGCAAGCAAAATTTTCGAATAATTTTGGAAGTTATAGTCTTTATGGTCTTTGATATTTCCAAGATTATTTTTCGTAAAGTCAAAAGTGGAAACGATTCTTTTAAGTGGATTCCTTAAAATTAGAATCATTTTTACATTGCCTAAATTTTTGATGGTATCGAACATAGTTTGTTGATACATCAGGTGTGAAGTAGCTTCTAAAAAATAACGTCCCTTTTGTTTCGAAAAATAATCTCCAAATCCTTCGTATCCATTTTTATGAAAGTTTTTATGCCTATTGATACCCGTATGCTCTTTATCAATAAAAAAGTAGGTCTCTTTGATAGACGAAGGATTAAGCTGGGGATGATCTTTAAGTAAATTATGAAGGAAGGTAGTTCCACACTTGGGCGCTCCCCCTAAAAACAAAAACTTATCGTTAGCTTGGAATCCTGAACTCATTGAAATCCGATCGTGGAAAAGATTTTTTCAATCCTTTTTTGGTAAGTATTATGCTTTATCGCAAATTGGTAGTGCTCCTCTGCGATAGCATACCTTTCTTTTGGGTTTTTGAGAAAATAGTTAGTTTTTGCTACAGCTTCCTCAATATTTTTATAAGTGTATCTTTCTGGGTCAACGGAGCTATATTCTTTCAAAGTTGGTTTGTAATCACATATCTGGAATGCCCCAATGCCATTGATTTCAAAATACTTACAATTGGCACTTTCGATCTCGGCGTAGTGAAAGTTGTTAAAAACGATCTTAGCTCCGTATAAAAATTCTGACTTCTTATCACCAGTAATGAATAGATTTTGAAAATATGAATTCAAATAATTAGGAAAATACGTGCCCCGTTTGCCGAAGAGTTTTACTTTGATTCCCTTAGAAATCAAATGTTGTACTATTCTAGCCCGGTAAGGATAGATATTTCCAAATACGAGTACATCAATATCAATTTTTTCTTCCAGTTCTTTTTTGTTGATGTTTGGCTTCACATGGATATTTTTATTGTGAGCTTCGGGAAGGTAAAAGGCATTCAGACCAGCTTTGCTTCTCATGAATTGAACCATGTAGGGATCTTTGGTAAAATAGTAATCGTAGTCTGAAGCTAATACTTGCTGATTGCGGAGCGTGGAGAGTTGATCTACATTTATTTGTATTACTATGGGTCGGGAGGGGAGTTCCTTCTTTAATCTTCCGATCAACATCGGATTTACATGGCGATAAGTTACGATGATTAATTCTGGTAAATATGCTTTTATTTTAGAAAACATGCGGTTTGAAATAAAATCATCATACTTACTCGAAAACTGCTTGAGTAACATATCCGCACGCTTGGGTACTTTCATAATCTCTCTGAAGGTGAGGATTTTCGTTTCGTACCC
>JBCCJE010000451.1:0-5117 GCA_039027925.1 Bacteroidota bacterium | reverse complement strand
CCGAGTGCACTCGGCGTTGATCGAGGATTTTCAAGAGGATTAGGCTGGGCTTTTTTATTCACTTTGCCCATGTTGGTTGGGTACGCTTTCATCGGAGAATGGAACGCTACGTTAACCTTTAAGAAGATTTACTGGGGGGTTATCTTGGCTGCCTTGGCAGAAGAGCTATTTTTTCGAGGCTATTTATTTGGACAATTATTTCGGTTTGGAGGGTGGGGATTTGTTCCTGCTGGGCTTCTGAGTGCTCTGATTTTTGGCAGCGTTCATTTATATCAAGCCAATGATTTGGGAAGTGCTATTGGGATTTTTGCGGTTACGGGTATGGGAGGAATGTGGTTCGCTTGGTTGTACATGGAGTGGAATAAAAATCTCTGGCTACCTATCTTTTTACATTTCTTCATGAATGGATACTGGGCACTTTTTAGCATAGCTGACAATGCCGCAGGCGGGTTCTACGCCAATGTTTTTAGAGCAATGACCATCGTGGCTACTATCTTGGTGACTGCTTATTTTCATAAGAAAAAGGGAAATAAAACAATTACAAAATCTAATCTTTGGAAAAATTCAGAAAGTGAATTTACGGAAGTTCCTCAGATTTATAACAATACATTTTCAAAAGTACAATAAAAAATAGAAGATGATGAAAAAACTATTTTTGATGATATGCACATTGGTATTATCGTCCCATATTTTAGCTAATAAAAATTACGTAGAGGGTATGGTTTTAAATGAGAATGGGGAAGGATTGGGGTATGTTAATATTGGAATCATCAGTACTTCGCTGGGAACTGTTTCCAATGAGAATGGTGGATTTAAATTATTTTTTAACGAAACAATTACATCTCAAGACACCATTCGATTTTCGAGTATTGGCTACGCACATCAAGATTTTTTAATAGAGGAGTTACGGAATAGAAATTTTATAACAATAAAAATGCAAGTCAGGTCAACCACGTTGGGTGAAGTAGTCGTTCTACCGGATTTCAAAAAAACTAAAATCAAAGGCAGTAGAAAAACCAAAACCCGAATGAACGTTTCGTACTCCATCGGTAATCAGCCAAATCAAAATTTGGGTGCTGAAATAGGAAGAAAATTTAAAATTAGAAAGACGACGCAGTTGAAAAAACTTCGCTTTTACATTGCTAAAAATAATTTCGACACTGTACGTTTTAGGGTTAATGTTTATCATTTAAAAAAAAGAAAACCGAGTGAAAATTTACTTTCCCAAAACATTATCGTAGAAGTTGTGGATAGTAAAACTGGTTGGATCGAAGTAGATTTAGCTCCTTACCGAATTTTATCCAAAAAATCTATTGTAGTAGGCGTGGAGTGGATTTATCATTCCGAGCGAGGAAGGTATTTGACGTTACCCATTGCGCTGGCAAAAAAAGGCCCTCACTTTTATAAATACGGAAGTCAGAATAAATGGAAACGATTTGCTACCATGAGTTCTGCTATGGAAATAGAGGTAGCGTACTAAATAAATGTGGGTGTTACCACTCCAAGCGGTAACACCCACATTTGACTTTTACCAAAATAATTTATTTGACTATTAGCTTTTGTACTAAAATTTGTTCCTCAGTTTTAAGCGTCACGAGGTATGTCCCCGCTGCGTAATTATTAGCGTGGATGAAATAATTATTTTCTCCTACTGGAATTTTTCCAGAAAAAATAGTTTCCATTTTTCTACCTAGAATATCCGTCACTTCGATATCAGCGTTGATGCTTTTAGAAGTCGTAACCGGTACGACGGTAATTGCACTTGCGGGATTTGGATAAATTTTATTTAGGCTCATCTCTGATGCCAACTCCTCCGTATCCACAATACAATCCAAAACGGGATACGTCCAGTAGCCAGCGGGCGCAGTTAACGGGCGAACAATTTGCTTTCCGTCATTCGCTTCCGCTTGGATGTAGTAAAACATTTCCGTCTCTTCATTAGTAGCTGGTATCAAAGCACTCCAAGTGTCACCCTGGCTAGTCATTGCTAAAGTTTGATAACCCGCCGTGGTATCGGTGGAGTAATAAAGTGTAGCGGCAGCCACTCCAGATTTATGTTGGATGGTTGCTTCCACGAAGGTATCTTGATCTACGCATCCTTCTCGGACTTTGGAGTGATTAATCAAAAGCGGCTCGGAGGTACCTACTTCCTTGGTGATACAGTGAATAGCACCGTTGAGCCCGATGATGGCATTGCAGTTGATCCCCTGAATATTATATCCAGGCATGGACTCTTGCCAAATTCTCAAGCCTGTGGTGTCGTATTGCTCCTCGTAAGTGGGGACTAAGACAGTCTTGTTAACAATGATGGCGTTGGCGTAAGTCCTATAGTCGCCTTGCGGAAAATCATCGGGATAGTTGCCATTATCTGGTGGCATCGGAATTCTGATGATCTCGTAATCGTTTCCGTAAGGTGTTTTAAAATTATCTAAAACGAATTGGATATTAGCTTCTATTTGTGGGCCATCGGCTCTTCCCTGTGGATACTCTCCTACAATTAGCGTTTCTTCGTCAATCAGTTTCATGTGCATATCAATATGGTCAATCGGGTCGTAGGTCAAGTTTTCCATCAACACGTAACGATCAATCCCCATATAAGCATTCATAATATTTTCTATATCAGTTTGTGAGTGATTGCTGGTTCCGAATTGATTTAACATTCCATTTTCATCTAAAATTAATTTAGAAGAAAAAGCCGTGCCCATACCATCGCTCATAAAGTTTCCTCCCGTATGAACTAAATCATTTGGGAAGTCGGTGGTCGCATAAAGGGGTACACCTAGCTCATCCGCAACGGCAACTGGGACAATGGTATCGTCGGCAGGTCGAGGACGATTATAAATCCAGTCAATAAAATATCGCTCCTCTACATCGTTCAAATAAACTGTATTTGGGCCATAGTCCCTTACCCAAATGCTATCAAAATCATCCTCAATAAATATGATATTATCAGTATTGATTCCTACTGGAGTGAGTAAATTGGTGACAACCGCCGAGTTAGAACAAACAATAATCACCTGCACTTCTTCTTTGGCGTACCGAACTATCTCTCTTAAAATATTAGTGGTACCTGGACTATTAGTTGCCCAAGTGATGATTACTGCGTCTAGTTCTTCCCATTCGCCCATAGTTCTTACTAGGCCGGGTGGAGGATCGGTCACGCCAGCGAACGTTGGTGGGCTAAAAGTATTTTCCTCCAGATAGAGCATTTCATTTTTAGAAAGTCCTCTCGGAAGTAGCTCTTGATTTTGAGCTGTTAGGATGACGGTCTGGAATAAAAAAAAGGAAAGTGCAAGTAGAAGTTTGTTTTTCATAGGAAAATGATTTTGAGCGGTGTACGCTGGTTATTAAAACAAAACTCAATCTAAATTACTACATTATCCCAACTTCGTCAACTTGTCCCGTATGTTTGAAAAAACGAAATACTCGGACACCGTAATTTTTTAGGAATGGTAAAAACTGTTTTTACCCCTAAAAACTAAATACAAATCCCAAGCTAGGAAGAATCGGTAACTGATCCACCCGATTGGTAGTAATTCTATCTACGAAGAAAATATTATTTCTGTTATAAGCATTGGTCACACTAAAGATGGCTTCCAATTTTGTGTATTTCGAAAATTCAAATGTTCGTTTGAGCGATAAATCCAAGCGGTGAAAATAAGGAAGCCTACCGCCATTTCGAGTTTCGGAGTAGATAATTCCCAACTCTGGATTATTAGATAAAAAGTTGGTGCTCACTCCATTATTGAATAATTCGTACTCATAAAATCCTTGAGTTTGGGTAAATGGAAAACCCGAACCCATGTTCCACCTTGCGCTAGCTTCCCATTCTCCTTCCTCTCCAAAATTATAAGTAGCCAACATATTCACGTTATGCCTCCTGTCAAAAATAGTAGGATACACCTGTTCTCCGTCGTCTCTGCGAACGTATCCGAGGGAGTAAGTACCGTAGAGATAAAGATTACGGGTATTGTATTTTATCAAAAAATCTATTCCGTAAGCACGTCCCGTTTCGGTAATATAATCAGGGTCGAGGAGGTCTAATTTATTTCTGTTGATATTGATGAGTTGGGTAAAATTTTTATAATAGGCCTCAACGTTAACTTGGATTTTTTTAGTCACATCTATCTCTACGCCCACTACACTGTGAATGGCTTTTTGCAATCGGTGATCTACTTCTTCGGTTGTGCCGGGTTTAAAAAGTTCTTCGTCTGGGCCGGAGAGAAATCCAACAAATAGATTCACGACGTCCCTTTCGTTGACGGAAGTCAGCAGGTTTTGGGAGTACATCCCACCCGCTAGTTTGAATCTCAATCTATCCGTGGCATTTAATTTTAATCCTAGTCGAGGTTCTAGTTCCGCATCGTTCGGTTCAGTCAGGTAATACATAAAGCGAACGCTCGGTTCAATAATTAAGGGCCCCCAAATTTGCTTGTACTTAGCGTAGATCGCCGCTTCTCCTACAAAACTCCTTTGCTCGAAGGTTCGATTAAAGAGATTGGTAAATCTGAAATCCGTATTCAGTCCCGTAAAGTTAAATCCGTATTTCACCTCATTATTTTTTCCAAAATACGTAAAGTCAAAAGCCACGGTGTAGCTAGTGATTCCACTTTCTCGGGGGTTGTCATCCACTTCTTCGTCTAAGGTGATATCGTATCTTGATCCGCCAATGATTCCATCAATAATTAAACTCGATGACGGAGGAACTAATCTGAAATTGGCACCGCCACCCGTTGTTTGCCAAGTAAGGGTAGCCACATCTTCGTAGATGACATTATCCGTAAAATTAAAACCGAATAAATTCAACTTGCTACCTCCGCCCAAGACGAAAGATAATTTTCCGTAAATATCCGTAAAGCTAAAAGGCAAGGACTCCGAAGAATCCTGCACGGCGTATTGGTAAAATGCACGGGAGGATTGATCGAGGTAGGAGTGCTTAGCCGTCAACAAAAAAGAAGTGCTACTGTTGTTATCCTCCGTTAGTTTTTTCAAAGGCCCTTCCAGTAATATTTTTCCCATGAAAGGATTAGCGGAGACTGTTCCACCCAGTCGTTTTTTATTACCTTCCCGGGTTTTGATATCTACGATGGCAGAGATTCTCCCTCCGTATTCGGCAT